>JBAPXO010000755.1:0-5360 GCA_049284255.1 Solirubrobacteraceae bacterium
ATCTGCACGCGCTTGTAGTGGTTGTAGACCGCTACCGAAAGCGAGCGCTTGGACTGCTCCTGACCGACCACGTACTCGTTGAGCACGTCATAGATCTCCCGGGGCTTGGGGAGGTTCTCGATGTCGAAGCTCGGCGGGGCGGTGAGCTCCTCGTCGATGATCTCGTTACAGAGATCGATGCACTCGTCGCAGATGTAGACGCCCGGGCCGGCGATCAGCTTCTTGACCTGGCGTTGCGACTTGCCGCAGAAGCTGCAGAGAAGCTGTTCGTTGGAGTCGGTCGGACGTGCCATGGATCTCCTCCCAGAGCGGGACTCGGTCGCGCGTTCTCCAGCGCGAAGACTAATGCCTTCAGTGCTGGGAGATCACACGATCGATGATTCCGTACTCCTTGGCCTCCTCAGAACTCATGAAGTAGTCACGTTCGGTGTCGCGCCGCACGTCCTCGAGATCCTTGCCGGTGTGCTTGGCGATGATCTCATCCAGGCGCCGGCGGACATCGATGATTTCCTTGGCGTGGATCTCAATATCGGTCGCTTGCCCCTGAAAGCTTGAGGACACCTGGTGAATCAGGATCTTGGCGTTGGGCAGCGCCATGCGCTTGCCCGCCGCGCCTCCGGCGAGCAGCAGGGCTCCCATCGACATGGCGATACCGACGCAGATCGTCGACACGTCGGGCTTGATGAACTGCATCGTGTCGTAGATCGCCAGACCGGCGTAGACGGAGCCTCCCGGCGAATTTACGTAGATCGAGATGTCCTTGTCGGGATCCTCTGACTCCAGGTGCAGCAGCTGCGCGACGATCAGATTCGCGATCTGATCATCGACCGGCGTGCCCAGGAAGATGATCCGCTCGTTGAGCAGCCGGCTGTAGATGTCAAACGCACGCTCCCCGCGGGAGGTTTGCTCGACGACCATCGGTACGAGTGGACTCATGTGCTCGCTTCTTTCGCATCCTGCGCCGGAATCCTGCCGACTGTAGCAACCGCCGATTGGCGTGCCCGCAGTCCGGTCTGAGACCATCCGGCGCGACTTTGTCTAGTTCAGGTCCCCGGGGTCCAGAGCTGGCTGGGGGGCGGCTGGTTGCTCTCCGAATCTTCTTTGCCAGGCGTCCACAGCTTGTCGCGTGCCTTGGCCTGATCGACGCTGATCGGCGTCGCCTCGCGCACCAGCAGGTCAAGCGCCTGACGGCTGGCGACGTCCTCGCGCAGCGAATCGAGTCGGCCGGCCTTGCGCAGCTGCTCCACGAGTTCGGCGGGATCCGAGCCGTCGCGCTCGGCGGCCGGGGCGACGGCCTGCACCAGCTCCTCGTCAGTGGGCTCGATCTGCTCGGCGGCGACGACCGCCGCCAGGACGGCCTCGCGCCGGAGCGCCGAGGCGGCGTCGGCCTCGGCGTCGTGGGCCAACGTCTCCTCGTCCTTGCCGGCGATCTGGAGGTAGGTCTCCTTGTTGATGCCCTGGCGGGCGAGGGCCGAGAAGGTCTGCTCCACCAGTTCGTGCGCGCGCGAGTGCACGAGCTTCTCGGGCAGCTCGATCTGGGCGGCGTCGGTGGCGGCCTGAAGCACCGCCTCCTCAAACTCGCGCTCGACGTTGTGCTCGTCGGCGTGGCGCAGGCGGCCGGCGATGTCCTCGCGCAGCTCCTCGAGCGTGTCGAACTCCGACGCCTCGGCGGCGAAGTCGTCGTCCAGCTCGGGTAGACGCTTGGCCTTGACCTCGGAGACGGTGACGTCGAAGGTGGCGTCCTGGCCGCCGAGCTCGTTGGGGTAATCCTCCGGGAAGGTGACCTTGACCTCGCGCTGATCGCCGGCGCTCGCGCCGACCAGCTGGTCCTCGAAGCCCGGAATCAGTCGCCCTGAACCGAGCTCGATCAGCTGATCGCGACCCTCGCCGCCCTCGAAGGGCTCGTCGCCGAGCTTGCCCAGATAGTCGACGACGACCTGGTCCCCGGTCTCTGCGGGTCGCTCAACGGTGTCGAGCGTCGCCAGGCGATCGCGCAGGCGCTCGACCTCGGCGTCGACCGCCTCCTGATCGACTGTGGGCTCGCGCCGCCCGACCTCCAAGCCCTTGTACTCGCCGAGCTTGGCCTCCGGGCGCACTCCGATCTCGATCGAGAATTCGAGCGGCTCGCCCTGCTCGGGAAGCTCACCGACGTCGAGCTCGGGCTCGCCCACGGGGGCGATCCCGGCGCCATCGATGGCGTCGACGTACCAGCTGCCGAGCGAGCTGCGCAGCGCCTCGTCGAGTACGGCCTCACGACCGAGCCGACGGATGACCACCGGCGGCGGGACCTTGCCCTTGCGAAAGCCCGGGATTCGCATCTGGCCGCCGAGCTTGCGCGCGGCCTGCTGGACGCGGCGTTCGACCTCGTCGGCCGGCACTTCCGCCTGCACCCGCACACGTGACTCGGGCAGTTCGGTGACGCTGGTCTTGACTGAGCTCATGGGAGGACAGACGATAGCTTGGCGGGGTGGCTTTCAGGGTTGCAGGCCGGCTCGTGACCGGACCGCTGGCATTCCTGGTCGGCGGAATACTCGACGTGCTGACCTTCGCCGTCGCGTCGCTCAGGCGTCGCCGACGAGGTACTTGAGCTCGCGCAGGGCCACCGGCAGGGTCGTGCCGTCGTAGGTCCGCGACGCCCTGATCTCCTCGAGCACGGTCTGTGACCGCGCGACGGTGGCGGCGTTGCGCTCCAGCCACCCCTCGATCGCCTGCTCGCCGTCGGCGGGGTTGTCGGCCAGAGCCTCACGCGTGATCGCGCGGTGCAGACGGTAGAGATCATCGCGAAGCGCGGTCCGCGCCAGCGCCTGCCAGCGGTCGGCACGCGGAAGCTCGAGGATCCGGTCGCGCAGCCAGTCCAGACCGAGCCGCGACCCCAACCCGAAGTAGGTGGTCATGACCGTGGCCAGCGGCGTGTCGGTGAGGCTGGCGTCGGTCACGATGTCGAACACCGACAGCAGCGCGGACATGCTCGCCACCTTGCAAGCGAGTTCCGAGGGGACGCCCGCGCTCTCCAGTTCGTGGCGGCGTTCGGCGAATGCCTCGCTATCCCGACCGATGAGGACGTCGGGCAGGGCTCGCGCCAGCTCCTGTGCCCCGGCGGCGAAGCGCTCGATCACCTCGACGATGTCAATCGTCGACCGCGCGCTCGAGCGCACCAGCCATCGCGCCGCGCGCTCGACCAGCCGCCGGCCCTCGATCAGCATCGAGAGCTGCGTTCCTGCCTCGATCCGGTTGTCAAGGTCCTCGACGGCCGCCCAGAAGTCACGCATCTCAAAGACCTCGCGGGCGGCCGCGTATGCCCGCGCGAGTTGGGGCGTGGTGGCGCCAGTCTCCTCCGCCAGGCGGAACGCGAACGTGATCCCGGCGCGGTCCACAAGCTGGTTGGCGACGATCGTGGCCACCAGCTCGCGGCGCAGCCGGTGACGGCGAATGGGCTCGGGAAAGCGGTCGGGCAGCGGCGGCGGGAAGTAGCGCTCCAGATCCTGCACCAGGTAGGGATCTTCGGGTAGGTCGGACTCGAGCAGCTCCTCGTAGAGCTGAATCTTGCAGTTGGCCATCAGCGTCGCCAGCTCCGGGGCGACAAGCCCCTGGTGGTCCCCGCGCCGGGTTGCGATCACCGCGGGCGTCGGGAGGAACTCCAGCCCGCGATCCAGCGATGCCACCTCCTCCAGATGGTCGATCAGCCGCGCATGAACCGCGACCATCGAAACCGCTTGCGCCCCAGCGAGGCTCAACGCCTGAGTCTGCGTGTAGCAGGCGTAACGCACGCGCTCGGCCACGGCGTCGGTCATCTGCACCAGGAGCTGGTTGCGCTCGCCGTCGTCTATTTCATTTCCGGCGACCGGATCGCCGAGCGCGATCTTGATGTTGACCTCGTGGTCTGAACAGTTGACCCCGGCAACATTGTCGATCGCGTCGGTGTTGATCTGACCGCCCTCATGATGGGGACCGCCGCGCAGTGCGTACTCGATCCGGCCGCGTTGCGTGAACCCGAGGTTGCCGCCCTCCCCCACCACCTTGCAGCGCAGTTGACCGGCATCGACGCGCACTGCGTCGTTGGCGCGGTCGCCGGCGTCGCCATTGACTTCCGTCGAAGCCTTGACATAGGTCCCGATCCCGCCGTTGAAGAGCAGATCGACCGGTGCCTTGAGTAGCTCACGAACGAGCTCGACGCCCGACAGCCGGTCGGCCTCGATACCCAGCGCCCGCTTCACCTCCTCGGTGATCGCGATTGACTTGCTGGACCGCAGATGGACGCCTCCGCCGGCGGAGATCACATCGCTGTCGTAGTCACTCCACGCGGAACGTGGGCGCTCGAACAGGCGCCGGCGCTCGGCGAAGCTGGCCTCAGGATCGGGGTCGGGGTCGAGAAAGACATGCCGGTGATTGAACGCCGCGAGCAACCTGATCTGAGGCGAGAGCAGCATCCCGTTGCCGAACACGTCGCCCGACATGTCACCGATCCCGACGACCGTGAACGGCTCGGTCTGAACGTCGGTGCCGAGCTCGCGGAAGTGGCGCTTGACCGACTCCCAGGTGCCGCGGGCAGTGATCCCCATCTGCTTGTGGTCATAGCCGTGCGAGCCGCCCGAGGCGAACGCGTCGCCGAGCCAGAAGCCGTATTCGGCGGCGACGCCGTTGGCGATGTCCGAGAACGCGGCCGTGCCCTTGTCGGCAGCGACGACCAGGTACGGATCGTCATCGTCGTAGCGGATCACCCGCTCGGGGGCGATCACGTCATCGCCGGCGTAGTTGTCGGTGAGGTCGAGCAAGCCGCGCAGGAACGTCCGGTAACACGCGATCCCCTCGCGTTGGATCGCCTCGCGGTCTCCGCTGGCGGGCGGGCGCTTGACGACAAAGCCGCCCTTGGAGCCGACCGGGACGATCAGCGCGTTCTTGACCATCTGGGCCTTCATCAGCCCCAGCACCTCGGTCCGGAAGTCCTCACGCCGGTCCGACCAGCGCAGGCCGCCGCGGGCGACGCGGCCGCCCCGCAGGTGGATCCCCTCGACCCGCGGCGAATAGACGAAGATCTCGTATTGCGGACGCGGCGCCGGCAGCATCTCCAGCTGCGTCGGGTCGAGCTTGAACGACAGATACTCGGGTGCGCGACCGTCGCCGGAGCGGCGGTAGTAGTTGGTGCGCAGCATCACGCGGACAACCGCCAGCAGGCTGCGCAGGATCCGGTCCTCGTCGAGACTGGCCACGCGGTCGATCGCCTCGGTGATCTCCTCCTCCAGCCGGGCCGCTCGCTCGGCGTCGGCATGATCGGGATCGAACCGAGCGGCGAACAGGTCGGCCAGCTGCACCGCGATCGCGGGGTTGTCGAGCAGCGCGGTGATCATGTAGCGATCCGAGAA
>JBAPXO010000756.1:0-1709 GCA_049284255.1 Solirubrobacteraceae bacterium
CCAGATGATCTGCTCGTAAGTCCGGAGATCCTCGGGAAACTTCGAGATCGGGATCCCGGCGTACGTGTCGCGAAACTGCTGAACGATGCGCGCGCGCCATAGCTCGGCGACCACACCGTCTCGCCCCGAGGCCAGCTCGCGCATCACGTCCGACAGCGAGTCACCGGCTAATAGCTCGGCCACCGCCGAGTGTGAGCCGAGCCCGGTCTGCCCCTGCGTCGTCGCGCCCGGGCGTCGTGCCCGCAAGCCTCCAACCAGCCGAGCCAGCGCGTGGGCGCAGCGTCCTCGGAGATCGGCTGGTCTCGACGCTGGTGGTCGCTCGGACACGGGAGAAGTGTTCTATCTCATTGGGTCCGGCTGCGGGAGGGCCCGGAGGGGGACGTGAGGCAATCTGGTTCCCCATAGGGGTCCTAGATTGCCTCACGTCTACGCTCGCGACCTCAGTGGTGTCGTGTTACATATGTGTATCGAATTGATACGCTGGCGTTCTCATGAACTTCGCCCACAATCGCCTGTGCTCCTCGGCCGGCTGGGCGCGCCGCGTTGAGGGGGAGCTGATCCCCTGGGGGCTGGACGGGGTCGAGCTCGGCGACGACGTGCTCGAGATCGGCCCCGGGTTCGGCGCCACGACCCGTCTGCTCGCCGACCGGGTGCCCAAGCTGACCGCCGTCGAGCTCTCAGAGGACTATTGCGCCCGGCTGCGCGGAGAGCTCGGCGATCGGGTGGCCGTCGGTCAGGGGGATGCCACCGATCTCCCGTATCCCGAGGGACGCTTCTCGGCGGCCGTCTGCTTCACGATGCTGCACCACATCGACTCGCCCGGGCGCCAGGATCGTGCGTTCGCGGAGGTCGCGCGAGTCCTGCGCCCCGGAGGCGTGTTCGCCGGAACCGACAGCCTCGGCGTCGGCCTCAAATTCAGGTTGATCCACATCGGCGACACCCTGAACCTGATCGATCCGGCCGGCCTCCCGCAGCGACTGGCGGCTGCCGGGCTGGTATCGATCGAGGTCGACACCAGCGAGCGTTCTCTGCGCTTTAGGGCGCGGCGGCCAGCGTGACTCGAGAGGGACCCGAGGCCGCGGTCCCCGCCCACATCGTCGACGCGGCGCGCCACGTCCTGGCCCAGGACGGCCTCGCCGCCGCGACGCTCGAGCGCATCTCGGTCGCGGCCGGCGTCTCACGGATGACGCTCCATCGTCGAGGCCTGACCAAGCAGGGGATCCTCGACGCCGTCGCTGAGGGCTTCGTCGCCGAGCACCGTGAGGCCATGTGGGAGGCCCTGGTCTCCAGCGGGACCGCGCAAGAGCGCCTGCGTCACGCGCTTGAGCTCCAGTGTGCCCTGTCGGAGCGAAACCTGGCCGCGCTCGAAGCCTTATCGGCGTCGGCGCGCGATTCCATCTTTCATGAGCCGGGGCCTGACGCTCTCACGCGCCGAGTGTTCGTGGCGCCGCTGGAGCGTCTGCTGCTCGACGGCGCCGCCGATGGCAGCCTGTCCTGCGCGGATCCCACCGAGACCGCGACCGTGCTCTACAACGCCGTCGGGCATACCTACCGCCATCTCCGTGTCGGGCACGGTTGGAGCCCCGAACGCGCCCGCGACGGGGTGCTGGCGCTGGTGATGGACGGCCTTATCAGGGGCCGAGACGACGACGGCCGCGCCCTAGTGGGCGCGGCCGTCGATCCGACGAGCGTCTCCGCGGAAACGCTGT
>JBAPXO010000757.1:0-2536 GCA_049284255.1 Solirubrobacteraceae bacterium
GCGAGCAGGAACAGGACCCAACCCACCATGAGCAATGAACCGGCGCGTCGCACCACGGCAACCGACTCCCTTCTCCCCGGACCGTCGCCCCGAGGCTACGAGGATGACTCGCGCAAGCCTAACGACCATCGGCGTAAGCGGGCGTCAGGTCCTCAGGCAGCTGCACCCCAGACGTGCCGCTTGAAATAGGGTTGGCCGGTGGCGGTCGGGAAGACTCTCAGGTTGACGTCATGCCGCCAGTCTCGTCGCCGCGGGCGCATCCTCCGGGCCGTGCTCCTGGTCGGGTTCGCGATGCTGGGACCAGCGGCAACGGCGCCAGCGGCGAGCGCCGCGGTGAACATCGGAGCTCAACAGATCACCGTCACCGCGTCGAGTGGCGCCCGCGCGGTCGTGACCCGCAACCCCTTCGGGCTGGCGATGGTCAACGCCTCCGGGCAGACCGTGCTGCACGAGGTCACCGCCCCGGCCGGCCCGGTAACGCTCCCGATGGCGATCCCTCCCACGCCCCAGAGCGAGTTCGGAACGATCAGCCCGGCTCCGCCGACGCTCTACGCCCCGCTGAGCTTCCTTGTCGGCAGCCAGGCGGTCACCCAGACGCCGGCCGGCGAATGGGAGGGGACGCTGGGCTCGGTGACCGAGACCGGCGCCGAGTATTCGGCACGGGCGGTGATCGCCGCCCGGCCAGACGGCGACGGCGTCGTCCTCACGCTCTCGACCAACGACCCCACCGGACGCCAACTCGTGGTGACGATCACTCCGAGCGCGGCCGATGCCCTGGCCGTGAGCGCCACCCCGGACCCCTCGACCGGCGTGGCCACGATGTCGGACTCGTTCGCGTCCTCGCCGAGCGAGGCCTTTCACGGCTTCGGTGGCCGCCACAACAGCCTCGACCAGCATGGCAACGAGTTCTATAACTGGATCGATCAGGAGAACGTCTCAAGCGGGAGCGCCAGTGGCGTGACCGCGCCGACGACCCCCGGTGGAGACACCTACATGTTCCCCAACGGTCCCGAGGCCGCCTACTACGTCCAGTCCTCGTTCGTGTCCTCGGCCGGCTATGGGTTCCTGCTTAACAGCGACGCGATCTCGCACTGGAGGCTTGACTCCGATCGCCCCGACGCCTGGCAGGTGGAGGCCGGCGAGCCCGCCCTGAACTATGTGGTGGCGCCCGCCGACCCCCCCAGCGCCATCGGCCAGCTGACCGCAATCACCGGCCGGCAGCCCGCGCCGCCGACGTGGGCCGCGGGCTCGATCCTCGATCGACTGGTCAAGTACCCCTCTGACCCGGCCGCGAGCTATCAGCAGGAGGTCCAGAGCGACATCGCCAACATCGACCGCTACCACCTGCACGTCGACGCCTACCGGATCGAGGGCTGGCAGGAACTTCCCAAAGCCGAGCTCGCCCAGGACATCGCGCAGCTCAAGGCCCGCGGGATCCATCCCCTGCTCTACTTCCGCGCCTTCGTGGGCACCGACACCACGGGAACCGACGACCCCAGCGAGTACGACTACGCGATCTCGCACGGCTACGTCGCCACCCACGCTGACGGCAGCCCCTACACCTTCATCTCCAACTTCAACGATCCGGCGGCGGTGATCGACTTCTCAAACCCGGCGGCCGTGGCCTGGTGGCAGCAGCGCATCGACGCTGCGCTTGATCTCGGCGCCGACGGGTTCATGCAGGACTTCGGCGAGCAGGTCCTGACCGGCATGCACTTTCACAACGGCATGACCGGCGCCCAGATGCACAACCTCCTCCCCGTCCTCTACGACCGCGCCACCCGCGAGGCCGTCGACGCCTACGAGCGGACCCATCCGGGCCGCCAGATCTTCTTCTATACGCGCGCAGGCTACAGCGGGACGCCGGGCGACGCCGCCTATGAGAACGCCAACTTCCCGGGCGATGAGACGACCGACTGGACGCGCTCCTCCGGCCTGGCCTCCCAGACTCCGGACATGCTCAACCGCGCGATCGGCGGCGCCTACGGCTTCAGCACCGACATCGGCGGCTACTTCGACCTCGGCCCCTACCAGGCGACCACCAAGGAGCTCTTCCTGCGCTGGGCTGAATGGGCCGCACTCTCGCCGCTGTTTCGCCTCCACGGATCCCTCCTTGCCGGCACCCATACACCGTGGAGCTATGACGAGCAGACCGTGCAGATCTATGAGCAACTGGTGGCGCTTCATCTCGCCGCCCGGCCGCTGATCCTCAAGCTCTGGCGCCAGGCCGACCAGACCGGGATCCCGATCACCCGACCGCTGTGGCTGGACTACCCCGGGGACGCGCAGGCCGCCCAGCAGGATCAGGAAGGGCTGCTCGGACCCGGCGTCCTCGTCGCGCCCGTGGTCACGCAGGGAGCGACCTCGAGATCCGTTTACTTCCCGCTCGGATGCTGGCAACGCCCGGACACGGGGGCGATCTACCGCGGGCCGAGCTCGGCGATCGTGCCCGCGGCGCTCAACCAGCTCCCGTACTTCTTTGCCTGCGGAACCGAGCCCTTCACCACCCCGGCCTCGGCCGGCGGCTGCACCGGGC
>JBAPXO010000758.1:0-1510 GCA_049284255.1 Solirubrobacteraceae bacterium
TGCGGAAGCAGGGCATCTGGCCGGCGAGCCGGTGGGTCTCCTTGATGACCGAGGTCATCTGCACCCCTTCGAGGCCGCAGGGGACAACCCAGGAGAAGGGCTGCAGGTCGTTCTCGACGTTGACCGCCCAGCCGTGGGTGGTCACGCCACGGGCGACGTGCACCCCGATCGAGGCGATCTTGCGGTCCCCGACCCAGACGCCGGTGTAGTCAGGGCCGTCCTCGGGGCGGGCACGAGCCCCGATCCCCTCCTGCGCCAGAGCATCCACCAGTCCTCGCTCCAGAGTGCGCACGTACTCGACGACATCGTTGACGCGCACGATCGGATAGCCGACGAGCTGCCCGGGGCCGTGGTAGGTGATCTTGCCGCCGCGGTCGACGTCGACGATGTCGATCCCCTGCATCCGGTACCAGTCCTCGCCCATCGGAAGCTCGCCCGTGCCCGAGCGCCGCCCGCGCGTGTATACCGGCCAGTGCTCGAGCATCAGCATCACGTCGGGCACCTGATCGGCCTGACGGGCGGCCCGCACGCGCTCCTGCAGAGACAGAGCCTCGCGGTACTCGACCGTGCCCAGGTTGCAGACCCAGAGCTCGCTCACGACACGCCCTCCTCGAGCCGGCGCTTGACGGTCGCCAGGAACTGGGCCGAGAGCGCGCCGTCGAGCGCGCGGTGATCCCAGCTCAGACCGAGGATCGTCATCGGACGGATGGCGATCGAGTCGTTGCCGTCGACGTCGGTCACCACCACAGGGCGCTTCACCACCGTCTCGAGGTCAAGGATCCCGACCTGAGGCTGATTGATGATCGGGGTGGCCATGATCGAACCGTATTGACCGGGGTTGGTGATCGTGAACGTGCCGCCGGTGACGTCGTCCGGGGTGAGCTCGCGGGCCCGCGCCCGGCGGGCGACATCCCGGATCCGCGCCGCCAGCCCCTCGACCGAAAGCTCGTGCGCGCGTGCGATCACGGGAACAATTAACCCGTCGTCGCCGAGCGAGACGGCGATTCCGAGGTTGACCTCGTCCACCTGGGCGTAGCGCTCGCCCTCCAGCCAGGCGTTCAAAGCCGGGTGCTCACGCAAGGCGTCGATCGTCGCCCGGGCCACGTAGGCCAGCGCGGTCACCCCGAGCCGCTTGCGAGCGGCCTCGACGCGGCTCATGTCGACCTCGATCCAGGTCGTGCACGTCGCTGCTGTATCCAGCGAGCGCTTCATGTGCTGGCCGATCTGGCGGCGCATCCGTGACAGTCCGCCGGACGTCGGGACGGCAGCCGGCTCGGGGTCGGGCCGGTATGGGCTCTCGATGTGCAGCGGCGGCTCGACGACCTGGCGGGCCGCCGCTCGGCCGTTGCCGTTGACCAGGGCGAGCACGTCCTGCTTGCGGACGCGCCCGCCGCGACCGGTTCCTGACACCTGCGAGAGGTCGATCTCGTGCTCGGCGGCGATCCGCTGCACGACGGGGGAGTACCGCCGGCCTGCGGCCGGCAGATGCCGTGACCGACCAGGCGTAGCC
>JBAPXO010000759.1:0-1595 GCA_049284255.1 Solirubrobacteraceae bacterium
GTCGACGATGTCTGGGAGCGGCTGCTGGCCGGCGCCACGCTGGTGCAGGTATACACCGGCTTCGTGTACGGCGGTCCGGGATGGCCGCGGGCCGTGAACGTCGAGCTCGCGCGGCGTACCTGGGACTCGGGCAGCCGCTCGATCCAGGAGCTCATCGGCAAGCACGGCGCCCGGCCGGGAAGCGATCAATAAGCTCCGAATGGTCCAAGACATCGAGGAGGCGTAGACATGCAGCTGGGAATGGTCGGACTCGGGCGCATGGGCGCCAATATGGTGCGCCGGCTGGTCCGTGACGGGCATGATCTGGTCGTCTACGACGTCTCGGCGGATGCGGTCAGCGCGCTGGCGCAGGAGACCGGCGCGACCGGCGCCAGCTCACTGGAGGACATGGTTTCCAAGATGCAGCCGCCGCGGGCGATCTGGACGATGGTGCCGGCCGCCTTCACCGAGGACACGATCTTCAAGCTGGCCGACTTCGTTGGCGCCAAGGATGTCCTGATCGACGGCGGCAACAGCTACTACCGCGACGACATCTCGCGTGCCGAGCGCCTCGAGCCGCGCGGGATCCACTACGTCGACGTCGGCACCAGTGGTGGCGTCTACGGGCTCGAGCGTGGCTACTGCCTGATGATCGGCGGCACCGACGAGGCCGTCGCGATGCTGGACCCGATCTTCAAGTCACTCGCGCCGGGCGTCGGCATGATCGAACGGACGCCGGGGCGGACGGGAGAGCCGCTGTCGGAGGAGTACGGCTATTACCACTGCGGTCCCGCCGGCGCCGGGCACTTCGTGAAGATGGTCCACAACGGCATCGAGTACGGGCTGATGGCGGCCTACGCCGAGGGCCTGAACATCCTGCACCACGCGAACTTCGGCAAGCAGCAGCAGGTCCACGACGCGGAGACCGCGCCGGTCCCCGGCGCCGAGCGCAACTATGCCTACGACCTTGACATCACGGCGATCACCGAGGTCTGGCGGCGCGGCAGCGTGGTTGCCTCGTGGCTGCTCGACCTGACCGCGACGGCACTCGTGGAGTCCCCCGAGCTGGAGGAGTTCCACGGCCGGGTCTCGGACTCGGGCGAGGGTCGCTGGACGGTTGATGCCGCTATCGACGAGGCGGTCCCGGCCTACACGCTGAGCGCCGCGCTGTTCACACGCTTCAGCTCACGCGGGCAGGACGTGTATGCCGACAAGCTGCTCTCGGCGATGCGCAAGCAGTTCGGCGGCCACGCCGAGAAGGACAAGTAGCTCTCAACCGGCGGCGGCCACTTCTTGCTGTGTGGCCTCCGCCCACAGCGTGTGAAAGCTGCCCTCTTTGTCGGTCCGTCGGTAGGTATGGGCGCCGAAGTTGTCGCGCAGCCCCTGTATGAGTGAAGCCGGCAGGTGCTCGCGGCGTAGCGCGTCGAAGTAAGCCAGCGACGAAGCGAATGCCGGCGCCGGCACACCGGCCAGGGCCGCCGTGGAGACGACCCGACGCCATGAGTCGAGGCATCCCCTGATGGCGTCGGCGAAGTACGGCGCGGCGAGCAGGGTCGGGAGTTCGGGCTGCTCGTCATAGGCTTCCCGGATTCGGTTCAGGAACCGCGCCCGGATCA
>JBAPXO010000760.1:0-3540 GCA_049284255.1 Solirubrobacteraceae bacterium
ACCTACAAGCATCGCCTGATGCCGACCGGCCGGCTAGTCCCGCCGGCCGGGCAGGTGCGGGAGCAGGTTTCGGACGCCGATCGCGATCAGGATCATCCCAATCGCGAACAGGATCGCGTCGAGCCCACTGACGTTGAGCGCCCAGATGACGATCCAGATGCAGAGGCCGGCGGTGGCGGTGAGGACAAGGCCCATGGCCCGGAGATCCTAGCCCCTCCCGGCTTCAGACAGCGCTGTCGAGAAGCTCGACACCAGGCGACCCACCGCGTCCGCAGGGTCGTCAGCCTCGCTGGCCGCGCGGACCAGCCGGCTGCCGACGATGACCCCGTCAGCGCCCGCCTCGGCGGCCGCGGCGGCCTGCTCAGGTGTGCCGATCCCGAAGCCGACGGCGACCGGAACGTCGGTGTGGGCAGCGCTGCGGGCGATCACGTCCCGCAGGCCGGCGTCGACCCCGGTGCGCTCGCCGGTCGTCCCGGTCAGTGAGACCGTGTAGAGAAAGCCGCGGGCCTGAGCTCCGATCCGGGCCAGCCTGGCCTCCGGGGTCGTGGGCGCCACCAGGGGAACGAGGGCCAGGCCCCGCTGATCGCACGCTTCCAGGACGCCGGCGCCCTCCTCCAGCGGCAGATCGGGCACGATCAGGCCGCTCACCCCGGCGTCGACCAGCTCATCGGCGAACCGCTCCAGCCCTCGCGCCAGGATCACGTTGGCGTAGCACATGACGACCACCGGGACCGACTTGGCGAGCGCCCGCGCGATCTCCAGCACGCCGGGCAATGTCGCCCCGGCGGCGAGCGCGGCGGTCCCGGCGGCGTGGATCACGGGCCCGTCGGCGAGCGGGTCAGAGAACGGGACCCCGAGCTCGATCACGTCGGCGCCGGAGTCGGCGTACGCCTGGCCGATGGCCAGAGAGTCCGCCAGGGAGGGGTAGCCACCCATCAGGTAGGGCATCAGGGCTGCGCGATGACCGTCCGCGCGCGCCCCCTCAAACGCCTCGGCGAGCCGCTCGCAGCCGCCCTGTCCCGCGAGCGTCAACGTCCTTCCAGCTTGGCGAGCGCCTCGGCCAGATCCTTGTCGCCGCGACCGGAGAGGCAGATCAGGTCGAGCTCTTCGCCGCCGCTCGCCAGCGCCCAAGCCACGGCATGCGAGCTCTCGAGCGCCGGAATGATCCCCTCCAGGCGGGCCATCGTCGCGAACGCCGCCAGCGCCTGATCGTCGGTCACCGCCACGTAGCGGGCCCGTCCCTGATCGCGCAGCCAGGCGTGCTCAGGACCGCTTCCCGGGTAGTCGAGGCCGGCCGAGATGGAGTGGGCTTCAAGGATCTGGCCGTCCTCGTCCTGCATGATCGCCGAGAAGGCACCGTGCAGCACGCCGCCCGGCCCGCCGGGCCCCGCGGCGGTCAGCGGAGCGCCGTGACGGCCGGTCTGCAGTCCCTCGCCGGCGGCCTCGACACCGATCAGCTTCACCTCCGAGTCCTCCACGAAAGGCACGAACATGCCGATCGAGTTCGACCCTCCCCCAACGCACGCGATCACCCGGTCGGGCAGGCGCCCGGCCTGCTCGAGGATCTGGACGCGGGCCTCGTCGCCGATCACGCGCTGCAAGTCGCGAACGAGCGCCGGATATGGCGCGGGTCCGACGCAGGAACCGATGATGTAGTGGGTGTCCGAGACGTTTGTGACCCAGTCGCGGATCGCTGCCGACACCGCTTCTTTGAGCGTGCGCGCTCCTGCCTCGACGGGCTCCACGGCCGCCCCCAGCAAGCCCATGCGCTCGACGTTGGGCTTCTGACGTCGCATGTCCTCGGTGCCCATGTAGACGATGCATTCGAGATCGAGCAGCGCGCAGGCGGTGGCGGTGGCCACGCCGTGCTGACCGGCTCCGGTCTCGGCGATGATCCGCCGCTTGCCCATCCGCCTGGCAAGCAGGGCCTGACCGAGTGCGTTGTTGATCTTGTGGGCACCGGTGTGGTTGAGGTCCTCGCGCTTGAGGAAGATGGGGTGGCCGGCGGCCTCGCTCAAACGTCGCGCGTGGTACAGCGGCGACGGACGCCCGACGTAGTCGCGCAGGAGCGCCCCGAGCTCGGCCGTGAACTCCGGGTCGGCGCGCGCCGACAGCCATGCCGTCTCGAGCTCGTCAAGGGCGGGCATCAGCGTCTCGGGCACGTACTGGCCTCCGTAAGGGCCGAAGCGATGCTCGATGGCGCTCACGTCGGTAGCACCGCCGCGGTCGAGGCGACAGCCTCGGCGAACGCCTGCAGCAGTCCGTGGTCCTTGCGGCCGGGATCGATCTCGACGCCGCTGGCGACGTCGACGGCGAACGGGGAGACGATCGAGATCGCCTCGGCGACGTTGGCGGGCGTGAGCCCTCCGGAGAGGATCAGAGGCGCATCGGAGGAGTGATGGGCGCGAGCCAGATCCCAAGAGAAGGTCTCGCCGCTGCCTCCGCGCAGCCCGCGGGCATGGCTGTCGAGGAGATGGAAGTCGGTATGGAATGCGCCGATCGCCTGGATGTCGGCGCCGCTGCGCACCCGCGCGGCCTTGATCACCTTGCATCCGGTTCGCCGCGCGACCTCGGAGCAGAACGAGGGACCCTCGTCGCCGTGCAGTTGGAGCATGGTCAGGCCGATCTCGTCGGCGGCGTGGGCCACCTCCTCGAGGGTCGGGTTGACGAACACGCCCACGATCTCGACGTGCCGCTTATGGGTCGCCGCGACCTCGGCGGCGGCCTCGGGCCGGCAGCGCCGTGGAGATCCGGGCCACAGGATGACTCCGAGAGCCCACGCACCGGCGGCCACGGCGGCGTCGGCGTCGACTGGGTCGGTGATACCGCAGAACTTGATCTTGGGGACGTATGGATCCACCCCCCCATCGTACGAACGTCGGGCCCGGTTGGGTCGACGCGAGGCTGCGGGGGTGCGAACTTCTGGCTGGGGAAGGGGAAGCGTTTCCGTGCGGCTTCGCCGCTGAGGAAGGCCGGCGTCAGCCCGGGGCGGGCCCATGGGGTGCTCATATCCCACACCTCGTGACCTAATCGGAGGTGTGGGACGAAAGTGCGCTCGGCAACTCCCAATCGCCCACACCTCCCGAGACAGACTCCGGTGTGGCGAGTTACGTTGCTATAGCGCCTTGGACGCGGACGAGGGATGGCACCCCGCCGGAACGACGCCCAGCCACCCCTTCCCCAGCCAGAAGTTCGCACCCCAGCCGAGGTCGCGCGCCCCCAACCGCCACCACCGCGGCTACGACCGGATCGCGGCGCCCGTCAGCGCCCGACAGGCCGCCTCGATGTCCTCAGAGCGCATCAGCGCCTCCCCGACGAGCACGGCATCGACCCCGGCCTGATCCAGAGCCCGCAGGTCCTCGGCGAGCCGCCAGCCCGACTCCGACACGGTCGTGGCCCCGGCGGGGATCTGATCAAGCAGCTCGAAGGTCCGCTGGGTGTCGACGGCGAGCGTCGTCAGGTCCCGGTTGTTGATCCCGATCACCTGCGCCCCGGCATCGACGGCAGCCTCGAGTTCATGCTCGTCGTGGGCCTCGACCA
>JBAPXO010000761.1:0-7501 GCA_049284255.1 Solirubrobacteraceae bacterium
AGGATCTGAAGGCTTAAGGACAGGGGTCTGGAAGGGTCTGTGGGGTGATGATCGGGCTGGGGGTGTTCGGGGATGGTCTGGGCATCCGTGGGCAGAAGAATGGTCTGAGAGAGAGTCGGAAAAAAAGAGGGCGAGGATGGGCTTAGCGGGGCTGAGGGAAGAGAAGACGCCGAAGGTCACGGACGGGGTGATTGAGAACAGCAAGGGCGGGGTGAGAAGAGCTTTCTGAGCAGGCAGAGCAGGGAGAGCAGGTGCGGCCGGGGTGAGACGAGCTATGAGCAGGCAGAGCAGGGGCAGCGGTCAGCGACGGCGGGGACGTCGGTGCGGTGCGGGTGGAACCAGCGGCGCGGGTGATGGCGTGGCCCGCACGAAGCGCGGCCAGCCCCGCGAGCGGCGGCTCTCAGGCCACCTGCGGCCGTTCCTGGGCCGGCGCTGCTCCCGCCGGCATCGATCGTCAACTGCAACCTTTCAGAGCCTCAGACGCCCGCAGGTAAAGAGGCCGGCTAGGGGCGAGGGGTGCGATAGCGCTGGTGAGCGGCCTGGGGGCTCATCGCGACCGCGGCGGCGATCTCCCGCCAGCTCGCGCCCAGCTCGGCGGCGTGGCGAGCGAGCTCATCGCGGTGTTGGCGGGCGTGCTCCATCTCAAGCTGGGCCTCCCACGCCCGATCGAGCACCCCGCGCTGTTCCTCGGTCAGCTCGCGCCGCGGTCTCGCCACCCACCAGATTCTATCAACCAGGATTGACGTAACGAAATCCTCTGGCTCTCCCGGCGCTCTCCAGCCAAGGCTCCTCCAACCAACCGAGCGCAGCTAGCGCCTCGGGCAGCGAGCAACCGGCCAATGAATGCATCCATCAGACCCTTGCATTCCTGAAATGCGGGCAGAAAACCGGCACGGATCGCTGGAGCGAGCTATAGGCTAAGCCCCCACTAATGGCACCAGTAATCGAGATCCCGCCGGGTTGGCGGGTCGCTGCGCTGGCGGGTTGAGCGTGAAGGCTGAGCCGTTGGCACACATCCCGCGGCGACGCGCCTACCAGGCCGGCGGCCGGCCGGTCCGCCTGTCGGTCACGCTGACCGAACAGGAGCGCCGCCAGCTCGGCGCGCGGGCCGCCGAACGCGGCGTGTCGATCGCCACCCTGCTGGTCGACTCCGCGCTGCGCTCACCCTGGCCACCTCAGCACTAAAATCTCAGATCACCCATGAGCGCCTTCGGGGTTCCGCCGCGCATCGTTGCTTGGGTCGCGGTCGCGCTCATCCTCGTGGGCATCGTGCTCGCTGCGGTGGGCGCCATCTCGGTGGTTCGCGCGATCATCGTGAGCATCGCTCTGCCGTGGTGGCGGTGCTCAACTGGCGACGAGCCCGACGCGAATAACAGGAGTCCTGGGCATGTCGGTGCCGCCGCTGATGGTCGAGTCGGCGCTGAGCGCGCTGGGTGCCCGGATCGGCGCGTAGCGCCGCGAGCAGGTCGCCAACAACGTCAACGTCAACCAGCTTGCTCGCGCAGCGAACATCAGCGGCCAGGTGACTGATCGCGGCGCCACGATCTCTCGCCCCGTCGAGTCACGTTTACGCTCACGACGCCCTGCGACCCCGCTAATGAGTCACGTTAATGGAGAAAAACGTGACTATGGCGCATGGCGGCTGCAGCAGATCTACGCGCGTTCGTCGCCGCGAGGCTTCAGTCCGATCGCTGCTCGGCCGGCTCGAGTGAGGTTCCACCAGTCGTCCTCGTAGACCCGCTCGCCGTCAATCTGGCGCGGAAGTCCAGCGTTGATAGCTCGCTCGGTTGTGAGCAAGCCGCGGGCGAAGAGATCTCGGAGCGTCGCCTCGACGACGCTGCGGCCCGGAGAAGACTTCAGCATCTCCTCGTCGAGGACCGTCGTCGGCTCGCCGGCCATGCTGATCAACTCCAGCAGCTCAAGTTCGAGCTCGGTTAGGGTTGGCATCTTCTACGTCCTCGCGGGCCTCGTCTGGACGACACTTGCTCTGATGCTTGTTCTCGGCGCCTAGTGCAGCAAGCGCAGGACTCCCACCGTCCTGGTCTCATATGAGCGGAGCCTGGCTCGGCTTCATAAAGTTCGTGCTGACCCTCCTGGTGGGGATCAGCTTCGTTGGAACGATTGGCTTCATCCTGGGCGGGTGGCCGTCAGCGATCTTAGGCGGAGTGGTTGGCGCGCTTGCAACCCTCTACGGAATCCGCGATCTCATGATCCGATCCCGCGCAGGTAGATAGCTGAGCCGATCCGCGCCGTCAGAGATCGGCGAATGATCACGCTTATGGCCGAAACGTGACTATCTGCGCTGTGCGCCGGATGAGGTCTGGGCGCGGGAGAGTCCCCCAGCTCAGGCGAGACTTGTGCCGAGGAGCCGCCCGATCGTCTTGAGAAAGCTCGCGCCGATCAGCGGGTCCTGTCGACGCCCGCCGACGGTCAGCTGGACGGTCTTGCAGGCTTCGCTTGGCCCCGACCATGGCTGGTAATCGGCGTAGGTGAGGACGGCCAGAGCCCGCGTGTCTGGAGAGGCCCGGAACGTCATTGTGATTAGCCGCGGGTTCGTCTGGGGCGGGCATACGTACACGATCGGCTGGGCGATGGCCAGCCCGTTGATCAGACCGACGATCCGATCCACTTTCGCCGCCCCAGTGACTGACAGGAAGCCAGTCCACTTCGCGCCGGATGTGCCGGTGGTGATCTGGATCAGCCGGGTGCTCGACGGGATCCGTTCGCTCTTGGGCCGCGGCACGATCCAGTCGCTCTGCGCCTCGGCGAGCAGCCCAGTCTGACCGTTGGGCAATGCGGTAGTCGTGACCGTCAGCTCACGCTGGCCCAGCTTCTCGCCGACCCCACGCCACTGATAGGAGAGGCTCAGCGCGCTGGTCCCCGTGTTGCGATTGCCAAGGCTCCCGGTACTCGAGAGTTGCGGACCGGCGGGGGGATGCGCTCGGATGAAGGCAATCGCCTCAGCCGGAGTACCTGGCAGCTGCCACCAAGCGCGCGCCACCACGTGCGCCATATCGCTCTCCAAGGCCTCCATCGGCTTCAAGTAGCCGTTATCCCCCGCCGGCTCGGTCGGTAGGTGGATCGCCCCGGGCGGGAGGATCAGCTTCGCCAGCAACAAAGGCGCATCTCGGCGGGCGGCACGACGGTTGCCCGTCAGCGAGCCGGCAGCCGCCACGCTCACAGCGACGGCGGCGGCGAGAAGCGCCGCCCCGAGTACCAGGACCAGCCGCCTTGTCCTCATCGCCCAAGACTACGACTGCAACACCCCAGCCTATTCACGTGCCAAGACCGGCCAGAGGCATCAGAACCGGCGCTACACGATCACGTTTGTGAGCTTTTTCGTGACTCAGCCGTAGGTTCGCTAGTAGATCTGTGCCAGCGTGACGATCCCATGCTCGATCCGCACGTCGACCCGGTTCGGTCTGGCGTCAGCGGTCAGGATGGCCCGTCGACCTTTCGGATTGAGCACGCGTAGCGAGCACCCATGCTCAGCAGCTATCCGCTGAGCTGTTATCTCTCGGTGGCCTAGCAGCGAGCGAACGTCAAAGCTCTCGGCTTCTCGCACCGTTCGTCCAGACGCCGGATAGATGCCGTGACTGGGACACCAAATCGGGTGGGCCTCTCTCGCAACGACGACGTTCGGATGACCCTGGCCACCGCAGCCAGCAACGCACAGGCACACCAACATCGCCACCACGCCAGCCAAGCCACTACGCACAGTCCCAAGATACGCCCGATCCCAAGCATCCGAGCCCGGTTATACGGTCACGGAAATGGACAAAAACGTGATCATTCCGTCTGGAAGGCCTGAAAAGATCACGGCCATGAGCCCAGATCGCGAACTCAACGACGGTCCGCCGAGGACGCTTGCTGAGCAGACCGACGACGTCGCGCGCCTGCGAGCCGACAACCGTGTGGGCCGCGAGGCGGTCGCGGCGCTGCACCGTGATCGGCCGGATCTGCGGGGCCCGGAGTGTCAGTGCCCGACATGCCAGCGGGCGACGGCCGGCGCGCGATGATCGAGCCGCCGGCGGGAACCGCGATGTCGCTCTCCTCGGCGCGGCCTCGCCGACGCCCCCCGGAGGTGCTAACCGAGCCCGAGGCGGTCGCGCTGATCAAGGCGTGCTCGACGCGGGCGCCGACCGGGGTCCGTAACCGGGCGCTGATCGCCGTGCTGTGGCGCTCAGGCCTGCGGATCTCCGAAGCCCTGGCGTTGGAGCTGCGCGACGTCGACCTCGACGCCGGGACGATCCGGGTGCGGCACGGCAAAGGCGACAAGAGCCGCACCGTGGGCCTCGATGAGCAGACCGGCGCGCTGCTGGCGCGGTGGGTTGACCGCCGCCGGCGGCTGGAGCCCGGCGCCCGCGCGCCGGTGTTCTGCACCCTTCACGGCAGTCGGCTCGACGCCTCCTATGTCCGCCGGCTGCTCCCCCGCCTCGCCGCCAAAGCCCATGTCGAGCGGCGTGTGCACGCTCACGGCCTCAGGCACACCTATGCTGCCGAGCTCGCCCGCGAAGGCACGCCGATCAACATCATCCGCGACGCGCTCGGGCACACCAGCCTCGCCGTCACCGACCGCTACCTGCGCGACGTCGCTCCTATCCACGTCATCGACACCATGCGCGCCCGCAGCTGGGGCGCCACGGCGTGAAGGTCCGCCAGGTGCTCCGGGTCCTGGCTGATGACGGTTGGACGATCGAGCGCCAGCGCGGCAGCCACCGTATCCTCGTGCACCCGACTAAGGCCGGTACCGTGACGGTAGCCGGCAAGCCAAGCATTGACTTGCCGCCGGCAACCCTGGCGTCGATCCGCCGACAGTCAGGACTCCTAGGAGACGAGCTGCGATGAGCACCGAGTACACCGTGATCTACGAGCAGGGTCCCACCAGCTGGGGTGCCTGGGTGCCTGACCTGCCCGGATGCGTGGCTGCCGGCGAGACACGCGCCGAGGTTGAGCAGCTAATCGCCGAGGCCATCCCGGCCCACCTGGAAGTCATGCGCGAGCACGGCGACCCTGTGCCCGAGCCCACATCTTCCGCCGGCGCCGTCCAGGTCCCGGCCGCCTGACGCAACCCTTCCCGCGCTTATCAGCGTCGGCGATCTTGGGAGGAGGCGCGCGGTCCGAGCCGCGTTCAGCCGAAAAGCCGGGGCGCTTCCAGCTTGGGGACGTCCCCGTCCCTCGTGGGCAGCGTGGTCCTTGTTGCGTGCGAGGAGCCGGGACCAAGGTGACTCGGCAGGTGTCCGAGTCACCTGGTCGAATACCCACCCCATGAATGACTCGATTCCCGTCCCGAGCGCCGACTCGGCCGAGTCAGAGCCCGAGCCGCGACTCCTTACCGTCGCCGAGGCGGCCAAGCTCTGCGGCCTAACGCCAAAGGTGATCAGCGGTCGAATGGACCGCGAAACCTTACGAGTGGTCCGCGACGACTCGGGGACTCGCCGAGTTCCGCGCGCCGAGTTGGTCCGAACCGGCCTGCTCGACCCGAGTCACCCCGGCGAGTCGGGCGCCGAGTCACCAAGTCACCCCGGCGAGTTGGTCATCTGGCGCGACCTCTACGAGCGCGAGCGCGAGCAGCGCGAGCAGGCCCAGGAGCGCGAGAACGAGCTGCGGGTGCAGCTGACCGCGATCGCCAACGCCGGACCAATCCGGGCGCTGCGGCTACGCCGAGCGCTGCGAGCCCGCGAGGCTAGCGTGGATCTCGGCCCTGACGGCGCCGTGATCGGCTCGCCGCTGCTTGACGGCGGCAGTCCCTAGAGCACGCCAGGCTGCGTCCTTGCGCGCTTGCGCGCGAGCGCGAGCACCGCTGAGGCGCCGGACAACCAGACACCAGCCGCCACCGCGCTGCTCGCACCGCACTAGCTCGTAGGCGGGGTCGACCGCTACGAGTCGTGAGCCGGCACGGTCGAGCCAGCGACGTGCGTCGCGCAAGCGTCCGTACTGCGCTACTCCGAGCGATTCGAGGGCGGGCTGGCCGAGCCCGATGGCGCACTCCTCGCGGCCGTCTAGCGACCGCGCTGGCCACCGCGCCCACGCCTCAAGTGCGGCCCATAGGCGGGCTGGGAGGCCGGTGCCGAGCGCGCGGAGCAAGTCCAGGTCCAGCCACGTGCAGCGGCCTGCGAGCACTTGCTGCGCGGTCCAGTGACCGATCTCGACTTTCAGCGAAGTGGAGCCTTTGAGTCCGCCCCATTGGCGCGGGGTGCGCAGATTCAAACGCGTGGTCGCCAGCCAGATCTCCCCGATCAGTGGCACATAGCCCGAACGCACGAGCTGTGCCGCCACCGCGGGGTCCGCGTCGATCGTTTGCACTTGCAGTCGCACGTCAGCAAGTCGGATCAGCGAGCTGAGCAAGCGGCGGTAGTACACGCCGCCGTCGTCTGCCCACACCATCTCCGCGAGCTGGTAGCCGGTCGTCGGCACCGTCCGCGCGTCGCGGTGGCCTAGGTCAGGCTCGGGCTCGTCGACCGATGCCCGCAGGGTGTGAGCGTGAAGCTGAGCGCACAACGCCGCCCACACGCGCAGGTCGAGCATCGAGAGCTTGCGGCTGGCACCGACCACGCCCGGACCCAGCAGGCAGCGGGCGATGAACTCGGCTTCGTCGGGCTCGCCTCGCGTCAGCGGCTGCCACACAGGGTGAAGCAGGCTAGCCCTCGGGGCTTGGCCCTGCCAGCGGCGACGCTCCGACATGCCGGGAGGTTTCCAGGCGAGGCGGACGGAAAGCCCGGTCAATCGCTCGCGCTAAGGGGCCTTTAGGCATTGCGCGGAGTACGAAAGCCCGGTCAGCGGCTCGCGCTTAAGCCCGGTCAGCAGCTCGCGCTTTTGGGCCTATAAGCCCGGTCAGCGGCTCGCGCAGGATGTACCTATACGAATAAGTCTTAAGGGATCCGCGCGCGCGGGCGCGCGAGCCGAGCTGATCAATCAGCGTGGTTGGGGTGCGGCTGGCTCTTGGCCCCGCTCGCCCTCCGGGCTCGGGGACCATCGCCAGCCGCTGACAGCCAGCCAGCGTTCACGAGACCCATCACCAACGCCG
This sequence comes from Solirubrobacteraceae bacterium, assembly GCA_049284255.1. GTDB lineage: Bacteria > Actinomycetota > Thermoleophilia > Solirubrobacterales > Solirubrobacteraceae > Palsa-465. Next base: position 7,028 of record JBAPXO010000761.1, read on the forward strand.
ACTGGGATGCGACGGGCCGGCGCATTCGCGCCTGATCTGAAACGGCGCCAGGAAGAAGGATGGGTCGACCGACCCACCGTTCCCTATCTACTGCTAACCAGCGTATTGGTTCAGCTACATAGCAAACTACATAACAAACTACATAGCGAACTACATAAAGTGATTATGTAGCTGACGGGCGGTGGCCCCCGCCGCCACTAGGGATTTGTGGGTCGACCGAGCCCGACTACCCGCCCCCCACGTTGCATTTCATAAAGGATGATGAGAGGGGTGGTGCGGGTAGTCGGGCTCGGTCGATGCGGTCATGAGGCGGCGGGGGCCACGGGGTTACGGCAGGGCGTGAGGACAGGATCTGAAGGCTTAAGGACAGGGGTCTGGAAGGGTCTGTGGGGTGATGATCGGGCTGGGGGTGTTCGGGGATGGTCTGGGCATCCGTGGGCAGAAGAATGGTCTGAGAGAGAGTCGGAAAAAAAG
>JBAPXO010000762.1:0-3899 GCA_049284255.1 Solirubrobacteraceae bacterium
CAGCCGAAGCGGGCGATATCGACCCGGGCGCCGACGATCGACATCATCTCGATCGCGCAGCAGGCCAGGCCGAAGGTCATGGGATAGATCGAATTGCCCTGCGACCACTGCACCGCCTTCTCCACGGTCGTGGTCATGATGCTCTGCTCCACGTAGCGCTCCAGGGCCTCGCCCTCGAGATCGCCGCGCAGCATGTCGCGAGCCTGGAGCTGGCGCGAGCGAAAGTCTGCCGGGGCACCCACCGGCTCGCGCTTTATTTCCATTCCAAGGCTCCCCGGCGCCAGACGTAGACGAAGGCGACCATCAGCAGAGCGACGAAGACGATCGTCTCCGAGAGGGCAAACGGCCCGAAGGCCCGCAGCTGCACGGCGATCGGATACAGGAAGATGACCTCGATGTCGAACAGGATGAACAGCATCGCGATCAAGTAGAAGCTGATGCCGAACCGAAACCCCCGCTGGATCTCTGACGGCAGCCCGCATTCATAGGGCGAGAACTTGCTCTGGTGGCGGTGTCCGCCGCCGATGCCCGTGAAGATGTTGAGGACGCTGAAGAGTGCTCCGACGGCTCCCCCGAGCAGCAGGAACACGATGGCCGGCAGGTAGCTTCGAAGCACAGAACCTCTTATATCACCAGCGGAAGGAAGTTTGTAACAGCTTGTTACTTAGTGCGGAATGCGGCTATCTAACGATGCCCAGGGGATGAGAGCTTGAAGCAAGTTCACATGGTGATCGGGGTGCTCAGCATCGTGCTGATGGGAGGGGCGGGATTGTGGGGCGCCTGGTGCTGGTACCGGGTGCGCACCAGTCTCTGGTTCTGGCGCCTGCTCCGCGCCGGCCAGGCGGTGGTCGTCGTGGAGGTCGTGCTCGGAGGGGTGCTCCTGGCGCTCGGCAAGAAGTCCTCCAGCCTGCACCTCATCTACGGCCTGGTACCGCTCGCGGTGTCCTTCATCGCCGAGCAGCTGCGGATCGCCTCGGCCCAGATGGTGCTCGACAAGCGCGGCCTGGAGTCGGCGGCGGCGGTTGGAGAGCTCCCCGCCGAGGAGCAACGCGTGCTCGTGGTCTCGATCGTCCAGCGCGAGCTCGGGGTGATGGTGCTCGCCGCGCTCGTAATCCTGGTGCTCCTGATCCGGGCGGCGGGAACCGGCTGATCCAACGGATCTCCGCGGCCGATCTGTTTTCACGTTTTGCAGACAGCGTCGCCCGCCCGCTCGGCGAGCGAGGAGCCGGTCTAAGCCGTTGAGTCCGGGAGGGCCGGTCTAAGCCGTTGAGTCCGGGAGGGCATCCGAGTCCGGAAGGGCGTGGTAGCGCCCCTGGTACCACAGCAGCGGGTGCCCGGTGCCCAGCCCCATCGAGATCACCCGGCCGATGGCGATCGTGTGATCACCGCCGGCGATCAGCTCCTGCAGCTCGCACGTGGTCCAAGCCAGCGCGCCCTCGATCACGGGTACGCCTTGTTCGAAGTGGTGAGAGACCGCCTCCAGTTTCTCGGCCTCGGGCAGCTTGGACGCGAACACGCCGGCCAGCGCCTCCTGGTCGGCGGCGAGCAGGTTGACGGCAAAGCGCCCGGACTCGCGGACGATCGGCAGCGTGCGGGCCTCGTTCTCAAAGCAGACCAGCACCAGCAGAGGGTCGAGCGACAGCGAGCACAGAGCGTTGGCCGTCATGCCGCCGCTGCCGGCCGAGCCGGAGCTGGTGATCACCGCGACTCCGGTCGCGAACCTCCCGAAGACCTCACGAAACAGCTCCGGAGCGGGCGGGTTGACCATCGTCGGAGATATATATCGCTCCCCGGCGCCGACACCTCTGGTTGCCGCCGTAGGAGGACGCCCGCGTTTTGCCTAGCCGGCGAGCGTCACGTTAAGCCGGCGCCGGGGATGGCGTTAGCTTCGCCACGGGGTTCGCGCCTCCTGCCACAAAGTCTCGCCCGCGCGGGCGCGCGCCAGCGACCCTGGCCGGCCCAGGCCAGGGTCAGGATCTGACGTCGAGGGTCCCGTAGGCGCCCAGCGCCTGATCGGACAGGATCGAGGAGGCCATCACGTACTTACCCGCGTTCAGCGTGGCGAACAGGTCGACCGTCTCCCCAGGCGCGATCGGGCCGGTGGCAGCCTGCTGGAGCCCGCGCTCGGTGATGACCAGGCTGTGGGTCAGCCGGCCGTAGTTGTGGACGACGATCGTCAGCGGGCCGGCCGTCGCGTGGACGTCCTGGGGCAGCACCCGGTATTCGTCGAGCCCGATCTGGAGGGTGCGCGAACTCCCGACGGTGGTGGTGGAGCCGCATCCCGAGGCGACGAGGAGCACGAAGGCCGCCGCGGCCATGGCGATGGGTGGGCGCCTCCCTGACACAGGACCCGATTATGATCTCTGCCCGATGAGCCGGCTGGCCAAGATCCTGGTGCCCACGATCCTCGCTCTCGCGGTCGCCGCGGTGACCGCTGCCTGCGGGACCGAGAAGATCAGCGTGCCCAAGTCCCAGGGCGATGCCTACCAGGGAGCGGTCATCTTCTCCCAGCGCTGTGCCGGCTGCCACACCCTGTCCTATGCCGGCACTCACGGCTCGGCGCCCAACGTCCGCACCGCCCAGGCGATCAGCGGGCCCAACTTCGATGTCCGCTGCGAACGCCCGATCGACCGCGTCCTCTACGCGATCGAGAACGGCGGGTTCTCGGGCGCCTACATGCCCCAGAACATCGTGGTCGGCCAGGACGCCATCGACGTTGCCAAGTTCGTCTCCACCTACGCCGGGCGCAAGTCTCCCGCGGAGAGTGGGGTCGTCGCGTGCGACGCCAAGCCCATCGGGTCGCTTCCGACGCCCGGACAGACGTCGGCTCCCTCCAGCGGGGCGGCTAACACCGGCACCGCCACCTCCAAGGCGCCGACCGGCTCGCCGCCGGGCAATGGCAACAGCGCGCCCTGACGCCTAAGCGGCGACGGTGCTGGACATCAGGCTGATCCGGCGTGACCCCGAGGGGGTACGCGCTGCCCTGGCCCGCCGAGGCCCGAAGTCCGCCGGCGCCGTCGACCACCTCCTCGAGCTCGATCGTGCGTGGAGGGAAACGACCACCCAGCTCGAGCAACTGCGCTCCGAGCAGAATCAGGCCAGCCGGGGGCTGCGGGGCGCTCCGAGCCCCGAGCAACGGGAGGAGCTGGCCGCCCTGGCGGCTCGGGGCCGGGCGCTGTCTGACGAGGAGACCGCGCTGCGCGCCCAGCGTGATGCCGCCCTGGAAGCGCTGCCCAACCTGCCGGCGCCCGAGGCTCCTCTCCAGGACACCGTTATCCGAGAGGTGGGCGAGGGGATGCCCAGCGGCCGCGATCACCTGGAGCTCGCCGGCGCCCGAATCGACATGGAGCGGGGAGCGCGTCTGTCGGGCTCGCGGTTTGCCTACCTGCGCGGCGACCTGGTGATGCTCGAGCTAGCGCTCGTCCGCTTCGCCATGGACAAGCTGAGCCGCGAAGGGTTTGAGCCTGTGATCCCGCCCGTCCTCGTCCGCGAGCACGCGCTCTACGGGACGGGCTTCTTGCCCGACACCGAGCAACAGCTCTACGAGCTGCCCGAGGACAACCTCTATCTGACCGGCACCTCCGAGGTCGCGCTGGCCTCGCTTCACCGGGACGAGATCCTCGACGCCGACGAGCTTCCGCTCCGCTACGCCGGGTTCTCCAGCTGCTTTCGCCGGGAGGCCGGGGCCGCCGGGAAGGACACCCGGGGGATCTTCCGCGTCCACCAGTTCGACAAGGTCGAGATGTTCTGCTTCGTCGAGCCCGAGGCGGCGCCGGCCGAGCACGAGCGGCTGCTGGCCATCGAGGAATCGATCATGCAGGAGCTCGAGATCCCTTACCGGGTGGTGGCGATCGCGGTCGACGACCTCGGGGCCTCGGCGGCCAAGAAGTACGACGTCG
>JBAPXO010000763.1:0-2426 GCA_049284255.1 Solirubrobacteraceae bacterium
ACGCCACACTGACCGGACTCCAGAACGTGCTCTCGGGCTACCAGTGTGGGACGGTGTACAAGCCGATCTACAAGGAGGCTCAGGCCGCAGTCGCACTGGCCGTCTACCTGCGGGCGGGCAAGACTCCGCCGTCCTCCCTGCTGAACGGAACCACCGCCGACATCAACGAGCACAACAAGCCCGTGCCGTCGGTGCTGCTCCAGCCGGAGTGGGTGACGCCGAAGAACATGAACGCGACGGTCATCAAGGACAACTTCGTGCCAGCCAAGCAGCTGTGCTCGGGTTCCTATGCCGCAGCGTGCAAGAAGGCAGGAATCAGCGGCTAGTAGGGGTAGAGTCACCCCTAGACGTGACAACCGATCGTGCCCGTCCGCCTCGTGCGGGCGGGCACGGCGTCACAGGGACGGTTAGAGCATGAGCATTTCAGAGTCTGGGGTCGCCGAAGAAGGCCAGAGCCCGCAGGCCGGCAACGGCGCGCTGCTTTCCCTGCGCGGGATCACCAAGACGTTCGGACCGGTGCGCGCGCTGACCAACGTGGGCCTGGACGTGCCACCCGGGAAGGTGACCGCTCTGGTTGGCGACAACGGGGCCGGGAAGTCATCGCTGATCAAGACCGTCTCGGGCCTCTGGCCTCCGGACGGGGGACAGATCCTGTGGGAGGGGAGTGAGGTTCACCTCCACGGACCCAGGGATGCCGAGGCGCTCGGCATCACGACCATCTACCAGGATCTCGCGCTGTGCGACAACCTGGACATCGTCCAGAACATGTTCCTGGGCCACGAGCCGCTGCGCCACAACCTGCTCGACGAGGCCTCCATGGAGACGAGGGCGCGGGATACGCTCAAGGAGCTCAACGTGACCACGGTGCGCTCCATTCGCCAGCCCGTCGCCTCGCTGTCCGGCGGCCAGCGTCAGTCGGTAGCAGTGGCCAAAGCGGTTATGTCGCAGGCCAAGTTGGTCATCATGGACGAGCCGACGGCGGCGCTCGGCGTGGCGCAGACCTCGATGGTGCTGAACCTGATCAAGACGCTGTCCTCCCGTGGCGTCGCGGTGTTGCTCATCTCGCACAACCTGGTCGATGTGTTCGAGGTCGCCGACCGGATCGCCGTCCTGTATCTCGGACAGTTGGTGACCAGCGCGCCGGCCTCCGAGTTTGACCGTCAAAGCGTGGTCGAGTACATGACCACCGGAAACGCCGACCGGCAGGCGGGTAACGGGAACCCGCCGACCGCGGCGTAGAGGAGGACAGAGACTTGGCGGATCCCACAGACACCGCGGCCGACGACACCGCGGCCACGCCGGGACTGGCGACGACGACGGCTCCGTCCGATGCCGATGCCGCGACGCTCGACGAAGCCGAGCTGGCGACCATCGCCCCCGAGGTTCTCGCCGGGTCGCTCGGCGAGTACTTCCGGGCGTGGGGGCGCCGGATCCGCAACGGCGAGAGCGGCGCGCTGCCGGTCCTGGTTGGGCTCGTCGTCATCGTCATCTTCTTTCAGATCGAGCAGTCGCAGTTCCTGTCCTCGAGCAACCTCGTCAACCTGTTCGTCCAGGCGGCGGCGTTCATCCTCTTCGGGGCGGCCGAGGTCTGGGTCCTGATCCTCTCGGAGATCGATCTGTCGGTCGGCTACGTGGCCGCGGTCGGCGCCTTCGTAATCGCTGAGCTCATCTCCCCGCCGGTCAACTTCCCGTGGTGGCTGGCCATACTCGGCGGCCTCGTCGTCTGTGCCGCCATCGGTGGCCTTCAGGGCACGCTCATCACTCGGCTGGGGCTGCCGTCGTTCATCGTCACGCTCGGTGGCCTCCTCGGCTTCGAGGGCGTGATGCTCGAGCTCGCCAACATCGATAAGACCGCGGTCGGCGGCGTCGTCTCGATCAGCTCCAACAACCCGGTCTACAACCTCGTCAACGCGAACATGAGCGTGACCCTCAGCTGGATCGTGCTCGTTGTGGCCGTGGCGATCTTCGCCGCTGCGACCCTCGCGTCCGCTGCCCGACGGCGACGACAGGGCCTGAGCGCGCCACCGATCAGCATCTCGATCCTCACGATCGTCGTCACGGCCATCGCCGGGATCGTGCTCGTCGCCATCTGCAGCGCCAACCGTGGCTTGCTCACGACGCTCGACGGCGTGCCGTGGGTGATCCCGGTCGTGCTCGTGATCATCCTCATCTATTCGTTCTTCCTGGGACGCTTCCGCACCGGGCGCTACATCTACGCGATCGGCGCCAATCCGGAGGCGGCGCGCCGGGCGGGCATCAACGTCTCCCGGATCCGAACCTTCGGCTTCATCATGGCCGGCGTGACTGCGGGGCTGGCCGGGCTGGTGTATGAGTCGCGCCAGGGCTCGATCTCGACCGACATCGACGGCGGCAACCTAGTGCTGTTCGGCGTGGCGGCGGCGGTCATCGGCGGAACGAGCCTCTTT
>JBAPXO010000764.1:0-2946 GCA_049284255.1 Solirubrobacteraceae bacterium
TACGGGACCTATAAGGAGGTTCGATGTTCGTACGCATGCTGAAACTCGGATTGGCTGCGCTGGGAGCAGCCGCCCTAGCCGGAGGCACAGCCTCGGCCGCCACAGGGCCGCCGCCGCCCCCGAAGGCGGCCGGAGGCCAGACCGTCACCACGCTCGCGTCCAACCTCGGCACGCCCACCTCGTTCGCCGCCGGCGACGGTGCCGTGTTCGAGGGCGACGCCGGGGCCGAGACCAACGGTCCGCCCAATGGCGGCGTGTTCCTGCTCAAGAACGGAACTGGCACCAAGCTGCCGGGATCCCCGGCCTACGTCGCCGGCCTGACCTGGCATCAGGGAGCTCTGTATGTGAGCGGCGGCTTTCTCACCGGCCCGAACAGCGCTAAGTGGCAGCTGCTGAAGTGGAGCGGCTGGAACGGCACCACGTTCACCAAGCAGCAGGCGATCTACACGGCGCCCAAGAAGTTCCAGGGCTTCGACGGGATCGCCTTCGGCCCTGATGGGCGACTGTACGCCGGGGTCTCGGTCCAGGGGACGAATAACAACGATCACGGCCCGGCCAGCACCACGCCGTACTTGTACGACATCCTGTCGTTCACGGCCAACGGCAAGGGTTTGAAGGTCTTCGCGACCGGCGTCCGCCAGCCGTGGCAGTTCGCGTTTGCTCCCGGCTCCAAGTCGCCGTTCGTCTCCTATCTCAACCAGGACAAGGGCAAGGGCAAGCAGAAGAACGGGCCTGACTTCCTGCTCAAGGTCCACAAGGGCGACAAGTACGGGTTCCCGACGTGCAACTGGGTCATCAAGGCCAAGTGCAAGGGATACACCAAGCCCTACAAGTTCTTGCCGCCCCACTGGGATCCGATGGGCCTGGCCATCATCGGCAGCAAGCTGTACATCACCTCGTTCACCGGCCCCAAGGCCAAGGGTCAGGGCGAGGTGTTCTCGATGCCCCTGAAGGGCGGCAAGCTCACGCCGTTCCTCACGGGCTTCGTCTCGCCCATCGTCGGACTCGGAGCCGGCGGCAACACGTTGTACGTCGGCGCGGTGACCGGACAGGCGTTCTCGGTCACGCCGTAGCTGCTGCGGGACGCTCGGCGGGCTCCAGGGTCCGCCGGGCGTCCGCCAGCACCCGGATCGTGGCGAAGCTCGGATCGGCGGCGCCGTGCAGCCGAGCTCCGGCCGCGGTCAGCGCCCGCAGATAGGCGACGACGTCGACGGTGATGCGTTCGCCGGGAAGCAGCGTCGGCACACCGGGCGGGTACCCGGCGATCGACTCGCAGGAGATCCGCCCGATCGCATCGTCGACGGCCACCGTCTCCCCCTCCCCGAGGAAGGCATCACGGATGGGGACCACCGTCTGGTGCTCAAGCGAAGCCGGAGGCAGAGCGATCTTGGCGCCCTCGCCAGGCCGGGTCATGCGGCGCACGATCTCTGCGAAGTCGTGGGCGAACCGTTCCAGGGGCTCGACGGGCTGACCGAGACCGAGGACGAGGACGAGCGTGGCGTGCGTGGCCAGCTCGATGTAGATGTCGTTGGAGGCCCGCAACTCCGCGGCCAGCTCGTAGCCGGTGCAGCCGGTCCCGCGGATGTCGATCACGATCCGCAGCGGGTCCCAGCCCGCTACCCCCGGGCGGCCGACCATGTCCTCGCCGACGATCGCGCAGCCTGGGATCTCCTCGATCGCCTCGCGGGCGCGGGCCGACGCCGCGAGCGTGCGCTCCAGCAGCGCCTCCCCATGGACGGCGAGCTGGCGCCGGGCGCTGTCCAGTGAGGCCAACAGCAGCGAGTTGGGGCTCGTGGAGCGCACCAGGCGCACGCATCGAGAAACCTCGTCGGCGTCGACCAGGCCGTCGGCGGCGACGAGCAGCATCGCCGACTGGGTCAGGCTGCCCACGATCTTGTGGGTCGACGCCAGGACGGCGTCGGCGCCGAGATGAAGCGGGGAGTCGGGCAGGCCGGGATGAAAGCCGAAGTGAGATCCCCAAGCGCAGTCCACGACCAGAGCGGCCCCGGCGGCATGGGCGACTTCGGCGCAGCCCGCGACGTCGGCGGCCATGCCGTAGTAGGTCGGCGACACGATGAAGGCGGCCCCGATGGCGGGCGAGCGGTCCAGCGCCGACGCGAGCGCCTCCGGGGTCACGCCGTGGGCCATGCCGAGCTCGTCGTCGTACTCCGGCGCTACGAAGCTCGCCGTGCCGCCGCTCAGGACCAGCCCGTCGACGACGCTGGCGTGGGAGTTGCGCTGCACGAGTACGTGCTGGCTGGGCTTGGCGAGCGCCAGGCAGAGGGCGTGGTTGCCCTGGGTCGCCCCGTTGGTCAGAAACCACGTCCGGCCGGCGTCATAGGCGGCGGCGGCCAGCTCCTCGGCGCGCTCATAGGGCGTCGGCGACGGACCGACGTCGATGCCCTCGATGTCCTGGCAGATGTCGAGGGCGAGCGCGCGCGCACCCATCGCCGAGCGCAGCCCGGGGTCGGCGCCCGGTCCGCCCTTGTGGCCGGGCACGTGGAAACGCACCGACCCGCGGAAGCCATAGGAGACGATCGCCTCCAGATACGGAGCGGTGGGGAACTCGCGTCTCATCGCGCGGCCGTCTTGAGCAGGTAGGAGCGCACGAACCCGTCGAGGTCGCCCCCGAGAACCCGGTTGGCGTCGCCCATCTCGTAGTCGGTGCGGTGATCCTTGACCATCGTGTAGGGGTGCAGCACGTAGGAGCGGATCTGGGAGCCGAAGTTGACGTCCTGCGCCTCGCCCCGCTCCCGGGCGATCTCCTCGCGCCGCTTGCGCTCCTCCAGCTCCACCAGCCGGGAGCGCAGGATCGCCATCGCCTCGGCCTTGTTGGATGACTGGGAGCGTTCGTTCTGGCACTGCACGACGATCCCGGTCGGCTTGTGGGTGACGCGCACCGCCGAGTCGGTCTTGTTGACGTGCTGCCCGCCCGCCCCGCTGGCG
>JBAPXO010000765.1:0-2145 GCA_049284255.1 Solirubrobacteraceae bacterium
TCCTCGATGAGGCCACGGCCAACGTCGACGTGCACACCGAAGGCGTGATCGAGGAGGGGCTGCGCCGGCTGCTCGCCGGTCGCACCGCGCTCGTGATCGCGCACCGCCTGTCGACGATTCGGCATGCTGGCCGGATTCTGGTCATGGAGCACGGCCGGATCGTCGAGCAGGGCACCCACGACGAACTCGTGGCCGCCGGCGGTCGCTACTGGCAGCTCTACCGCGACTGGGCCGAGCAGGCCGCCGCCTAGCCGATTTCGGTGACCTCGGGCGACTCTGCCGTCACCGTAGTCGGCCTGGCCGTGACCGCGGTCAAGGGGACGCGGCTGCGCCAGGTGCAGCGAATCGAGCTTGATGAGCTCGGGGCGCGCGGTAACCGCAGCTTCTGCGTCGTCGATGACCGCGGGCGGATGCTCAACGGCAAACAGCTCGGAGAGCTCCAGGCGGTCGTGGCCAATTACGAACCCGAGGCCGGAGAGCTGTCGCTGGCCTTCCCGGACGGCAACGAGACCCGGGGGGTGGTGGAGTACGGCGCCGCTTTCCAGATCCGCTTCTTCTCCCGCCAGCGCGAGGCCCGCCCCCTGCTCGGACCTTGGTCAGAGGCCCTGTCGGAGTTCACGGGCCGACAGCTGCGCCTCGTCGCCCCGGGCGTCGGAGTCGATCGCGGCCGCCAGGGCGCGGTGTCGGTCATCTCGCGTGCCTCGCTGAGCCGTCTGGCCGAGGTTGCGGATCGGGATTCGATCGATGCCCGCCGCTTCCGGATGCTGATCGAGATCGACGGCCTCGGACCTCACAAAGAGGATCGGTGGGTGCGCCGGCGGGTTCGCGTCGGCCCGGCCCTGATCCGCCTGCACGGTCATGTCGGGCGCTGCCTCGTGACCAGCCGCGACCCGGAGAGCGGAAAGGTCGACCTCCCGACGCTCGAGCTCCTGGGCGAGTACCGCCGCGAGCTGGACACCACCGAGCCGCTGGCCTTCGGGATCTACGGCGAGGTGCTCGAGCCGGGCGAGGTGCGCGTGGGCGACTCGGTCGCCCTTGACTAGTTGCCCCTAGTAGGGTCTGGCACCGCCGATGAGCACCGAGGAGCGTGTCAGGATCGCAGTGGCTGACCACGTCGCCGTGGTCACGCTGACGCGCGCCGACAAGCACAACGCGCTCGACGTGCCGATGTTCGAGGCGCTTATCGCCGCCACCGAGAGGCTGGCCGATGAACACGGCGTTCGGGCCGTCGTCCTCCACGGCGACGGACCGAGCTTCTGCTCCGGGCTCGACGTCGTCAGCATCATGGCCGACGGCGGCGGCGTGGAGGGGCTAACCGACCGGGTCCGCGGCGAGGTGCCCAACTGGTTTCAACGCGTCGCCTTCGATTGGGCGCGCGTCCCGGTTCCGGTGATTGCCGCGCTGCACGGCAATTGTTTCGGCGGCGGCCTGCAAATCGCTCTCGGCGCCGACATCCGCATCGCCGCCCCGGACACCCGCCTGTCGGTGATGGAGATCAAGTGGGGACTGATCCCCGACATGTCGATCAGCCGCACGCTGCCTCGCTTGGTCGGCGTCGACGTCGCCAAGGAGCTCACCTTCACCGGGCGGGTCTTTGACGCCACCGAGGGCCAGCGCCTCGGTGTCGTGACCCAGCTGGCCGACGATCCCCTGACCGCAGCGCGTGAGCTGGCCGCCCAGATCGCGGCGCGGTCGCCCGACGCCGTCCGTGCCGCGAAGCGCCTTTACGACGAGTCCTGGACCGCCCCGGCCGAGAAGACGCTCGCGCTGGAGGCCAGCCTGCAGTTGGGGTTGGTCGGCTCGCCGAACCAGCTCGCGGCTGTGGCGGCCGGCTTCACAAAGGAGCCTGCGGAGTTCGTCGACCCCTGAGGATCGGCTGTCCCGGGCGACCGGGAATCTAACTGGGGAACAGGGACTCGAACCCCAACTTCGACATCCAGAGTGTCGCGTGCTGCCGATTACACCATTCCCCAGGGGAGCTCGCCTGCGGTGTAGAGGGCGAGTATATGAAGTTTCGTCCGCGAGGTTTGCGAACATACGTTCGTGCCCTCTCCCCTTAGCGCCGCGATCGAACAGCTCAACTCCGCGGGACTGACCACTTCTCAGATGGCCCGTCAGCTCAACGTGGCGCCGACGACCGTGAGC
>JBAPXO010000766.1:0-1595 GCA_049284255.1 Solirubrobacteraceae bacterium
GCGCCCGGTGCAAGCGAGCCCCGCAGCACCAAGACGTTGTCTTCCGCATCTCGGTACTCGCTGACCGGCGCCGCGAGCTTGGTTTTCTGACGCCGGCGGCGGCCCACGCCTACAACGGCGCCGAGGCGGCGTGCTCAAGCTGCGAGGCCACGTCGCCGGTCACGGGATCCGCGTGCCCAGCCCACACCACGGAGGGGTTCAGGGCGGCGAGCTTGCGGATCGCGGCCCGGGCCTGCTCGGCGTCCAAGTTGAAGGCCGGGTGCGGGAGCCGGGGGCCGCCCTTGCGACCGGTTTCGGCGTCGATCGTGTAGACGAGATCGGAGACGAGCGCCATCCGGTCTTTCTCGCGAAACAGGGCGATCAACCCGGGGGCGTGACCGGGGACGTCTACCACGCGAAAACCGGCGACCTCATCGCCCTCGGCGACCGCGCCGGCGATCTGAACGGCGCCACCGTCCCAGGCTGGAAGCATCCTGTGGAAGTAGGGCCGCGCCCACGGCTTGAGCCTGTCGAGCACCATGTAGTCGCGGAAGCTGTTGTCGGACTCGGCGGCGGCGCGCTCCTGCGGGTGGCAGTAGACCGGTGCTTCGAGCGCCGGCGCCGCTCCTCGGTGATCGGCGTCAGCGTGCCCGAGCACCACCCGTTTGACCCCGCCGAGGCGAGCGGCAGCGGCTCGGAGCCCGGCGGCCATCGAGGAGATTCCCGCATCGAACACCGTCACCCCGTCGCCGTCCTCGATCAAGTAGACGTTCATGGCCTTGAGCGGGACGCCACCGCGGACCAGCCAGACTCCGTCGGCGATCCGTTCGGGAGGCGCGGTATGAGCGGTCGTCGTCATCCTGGTTCTGAAGTTAGCCAGCTTTGTGAGGCGAGCCTCGGTCGCTGAGCCCGCGGGCGGGAGCAGACCGAGCTGACGCGCCACGTCGCCGCTGTCCAGGTAGGCGTCGTTGTGGACGATGAGATCGTCCTGCACGGTGACCACGTCGCAGCCCTCGATGTCTAGCCGGGCGTAGTTGGCGGTGAAGCCTCTGAATTTGCCGGGGCCGGCGAACGTGGCGCGGGCGCGCCAGCGGACAGCGGTCCGGCTCCGGTACGTGGTCAGATCGAGGATTTCGAACTTGAAGTCCGGGAAGGCATCGAAGAGGCCTGCGAAATAGGCCTTGATGCCTTCGGGAGCGATCAGCTCCTCGGCCCCCACGAAGCGATCGACGCCTCCCGGCTTCCAACACGCCACGGCGGCGTCGAGGTCATGGGCGGCCAAAGCCGCGAAGTAACGCCTAGCGGTCTCGGCGGTGCTGGCCATCGGGTGGGCGCAGTCTAAAGGTCGTCGACATCATGCGCACGGCCCTCGAGACTAAGACACTCGCCACCCACGTGCCGGACACCTCGTGATCGACGTTGACAGCCTAGGGGTAAGGGCAGGACTACAAGAAGCCGGGGGTTGGCAGGGTGCACCGCCCCAGCTAGGCGCCATCGTGGTTGAGTGAGCGAGCGCTGCTTACACCACTTCCCGGGCGATCGGTGTGGCTTCTTGTATGCTCACTTCGTGCACTTGGAGGACTCAGGTCAGCGGCGGTACCCGCGGTTGCGTAGCC
>JBAPXO010000767.1:0-6823 GCA_049284255.1 Solirubrobacteraceae bacterium
GTCCCAGGACGAGCTGGCGGCCCGCAGTCACCACAACCTCGCCGCCGCCTACGACAGCGGCTGGCTCGACGACCAAGTGGTCCCGTTTCTCGGCCTCGAACGCGACCAGAACCTTCGCCCGGATTCGAGCGTGGAGAAGCTGGCCAAGCTTCGGCCGGTGTTCGGCGGCGCCGAGGGCACGATGACCGCGGGGAACTCCACCCCGCTGTCAGACGGAGCTTCGAGCGTCCTGCTCGCCAGCGAGGAGTGGGCTGCCGAGCACGGTATCCCGGTGCAGGCCTATTTCACCGAAGCCCAGACCGCCGGCGTCGACTACGTGCACAAGGGCGAGGGCCTGCTGATGGCGCCCGCCTACGCGATGCCGAGGATGCTCACGCGCGCGGAGAAGACGCTCCAGGACTTCGACTTCTACGAGATTCACGAGGCCTTCGCCGCCCAGGTGCTGTGCACGCTCAAGGCCTGGGAGGATCCGGTCTTCTGCCGCGAGCGTCTCGGGCTCGACGCACCCCTGGGGACGATCGACCGCGATCGCCTCAACGTGCACGGCGGCTCGCTGGGCGCCGGTCACCCCTTCGGGGCCACGGGCGCCCGCATCGTCGCCGGGCTGGCCAAGGCACTACAGGAGAACGGCTCGGGCACCGGCGTGATCTCGATCTGCGCCGCCGGCGGGCTCGGCGTCACCGCGATCATGGAGGCCGCAAATGGCTGACCGTTACCAGCAGCTGATCAACACCCCGATAGGCAACTTCGTCGCCAAGCAGGTCGGGCTACCCAACCCGCCTCGGCTCGAGCGCTTCCAGGCCGGCCAACCGGTGATCTCCGGCCCCGTGCTGCTCGGCGGCGCGGGCGGCCGCCTGGGGGGAGCGCTGACCGAGATCCTGGCCTCCATAGACGCCGAGGTGGCGACGTTGATGGACGAGTCCCTGCGCTCTGCGGCTGCGCAGGCCGGGCTTGACGCCGCGATCTTCAACCCCGAGGCGGCGACCGCCGACGATCGCTTCAAGGCGCTGGTCTTCGATGCCACAGGGATTCAGTCCAGCGACGAGCTCGAGCAGGCCTGGGCCTTCCTGCACCCGACGATCCGCCGCGTGATGGGCTCGGGCCGGGTGATCGTTCTGGGCACCCCGCCCGAGGATTGCCCGACCCCGACCTCCGCGATCGCCCAGCGGGCGCTCGAGGGGCTGACGCGCGCGATCGGCAAGGAGGTCAAGAAGGGTGCCACCGCGCAGCTCATCTACGTTGCTCCGCTGGCCGAGGGCCAGCTCGAATCGACGATGCGCTTCCTCCTGTCGCCCAAGTCGGCGTTCGTCTCGGGTCAGGTGGTTCGCGTCGGTCCTGCCGTCGCCGAGGATGGGGTGGCCGACTGGCAGTCCCCGCTCAACGGCAAGGTCGCCCTGGTCACCGGCGCCGCCCGCGGCATCGGGGCGTCGATCGCCGAGGTCCTGGCGCGCGACGGGGCCCACGTCGTCGGGCTCGACATCGAGCCCATGGCCGACGACCTCGCCGAGGTCACCGGCCGGCTGGGGGGCTCCTCGCTGACCGCCGACATCACTGACGACGATGCCCCCAAGCGGATCGCCGACTACCTCCTCAAAGAGCACAAGGGCGTCGACGTCGTCGTCCACAACGCCGGGGTAACCCGCGACAAGACGCTCGGGCGGATGACCGAGCAGCAGTGGGACATGGTCATCGGAATCAACCTGACTGCGCCCCAGCGCATCGACGACGCGCTCTTGGAGCGCAAAGCGGTGCGCAAGAACGGCCGCATCATCAGCGTTTCCTCGATCAGCGGGATCGCCGGCAACGCCGGCCAGACCAACTACTCGACCTCCAAGGCGGGTGTGATCGGCTTCGTGCAGGCATGGGCTCCCGAGCTCGCCAAGCGCGGCGTCACGATAAACGCGGTCGCGCCCGGCTTCATCGAGACTCAGATGACCGCGACGATGCCGATCGCCATCCGCGAGGCCGGGCGGCGCATGAACAGCCTGTCCCAAGGCGGTCTGCCGGTGGACGTCGCCGAGACGATCGCCTGGTATGCCAATCCGGCCTCGGCGGGCGTCACCGCCAACATCGTGCGCGTCTGCGGACAGAGCCTCCTGGGAGCCTAGGTGCTCACCGCCACCGATACGACGCCATTCGAGCGAGCTCTGGCGGCGCCTGGCGGCGTCCTCGCCGGCTCGCGCAGCGCCGCTGCGCCACGCCGCCTGCGTCCTTGCCAGCCACACGTCAGAGCTCGCTCTCGGTGCCGCCATACCTGCGGCGGGGAGCACTAGCAATGGCCGATCGTGAGCTGAGCGGTTCGCCCTCAATGCTGCCGCTGTTCGGGCGCGCGAGCCTGTCGGCGATCCCGGGGGCATCGCGGCTGCCGTGGGTGGGCGGCGGCGGGGGAGAGGTGCCCGAGGATGCGTTGACGCTCACCGATGTCCCGGTCGACCGCCAGCGGCTGGCCGCCTATGACCGGGTCTGCGGGTTCGCGCTCTCGGACGTGCTCCCGCCCACCTACCCGCACATGCTGGCCTTTCCGCTGCACCTGCGGCTGATGACCGACGGACGCTTCCCGCTCCCGGCGATCGGGCTCGTGCACATCGCCAACCGGATCGTCGTGCACCGGCCGATCCGCGCCGGAGAGCTGGTCTCGCTGCGGGTCTGGGCGACCCCTATCTACGCCCATCCGCGAGGGCGTCAATTCATGATCCGCACGGAGGCGCGGGTCGGCGAGGAGCTCGTCTGGGAGGAGGCTTCGACCAACCTCAGGCGCGGGCGCTCTGACGACAGCGCGCCGGCGCCCGACGCTCCGCCGTCAACCGAGGCGCTGCCGGCGACCGCGACTTGGAGGCTGCCCGGCGACCTCGGCCGCCGCTACGGCTCGGTGTCGGGCGATCTGAACCCGATTCACGTTCACTCCCTGAGCGCGCGCCTGTTCGGATTTCCGAGCGCGATCGCCCACGGCATGTGGACCAAGGCCCGCTGCCTGGCGGCGCTCGAGAACCAGCTCCCCGAGGCCTACGCGGTCGAGGTCGCCTTCAAGCGCCCGATCCTGCTCCCGGCGACCGTCAGCTTCGCCGAGGGGCGCGCGGGCAAGACAATCTCCTTTGGGGTCCGCGATGCCAAGCGCGACACCCCTCACCTGGACGGCGTCGTCGCGCCGAACTGAAAGCCGCCTAGGCGTCTGAGCAGATGTCGTCGAACATCGCGTGCAGGCTGTCCATGACCGCCGCCGCGGTCTGCAGCTCCTCATCTGAGAAGGGCGCGAGGGCATCGTTCCAGCGCGGTGCGAACTGAGCGTGACGCGCCTCGACCAGGGCATGGCCCCGGTCGGTCAGCGTCGTGAGGACAACCCGGCGGTCGGTGGACGAGCGCTCCCGGCGTACCAGGCCGCCGGAGGCAAGCGCGTCGAGCATCTGGGTGGCGGTCGCTGGAGACAGACCGGCGAGGCACGCGAGCTCGCTGGAGGCGATCGCGTCCTGCTCGCGCAGCCCGAAGAGCAGGCCGTACTGGGCGTCGCTGAGACCGTCGTGCGTACGCGTCTCACGTCCGCGCATGCGCCGCATAGCCCCGAACAGTCCCTTGAAGGCCGCGCCCAGCGTGCTCACGGCTTGCTCGCGCGTCGTGACGGTCGTCGCCATTACGCCGCCACCGGTTCGGCCATCGCCTGCTCGTCGGGCTCGGAGGCCGCGGCGCGTGCTCGGCGTGCCTCGCGCTCGGCGCGCATGAGCACGATCGCGGGGACGATGGCCAGCGCCGCCATGGCGGCGGCCGCCCAGAAGGCTGTCCCGTAAGCGGAGGCGGCCGCCGACAGCGTGTGGGCACCGGCGAGCGAGCGCTGCAGGACGACTGCGAGCACCGCCGTCCCGATCGAACCCCCGACGCGCTGGAGCACGTTGAGCTGGGGCGTGGCGTCTGAGAGCTCGGAGCGCTCCAGGGAGGCGAAGGCGGCCGACATGGCGGGCATGAAGGCAAACCCGATCCCGAACCCGCGCACCACCATGGCCGCGCACAGCAACACGATCGAGGTGTGGGCGCCGATCAGCCCGAAGGGCACGGTCGCCAGCGCCACCAGTGAGACGCCGAACAACGTCAGTCCCCCACCACCGTAGCGATCGGTGAGCTTGCCGGCCAGAGGCATCATCAGGGCGGCGCCGAGGCCCTGGGGAGCAAGCAGCAGACCCGTGACCACGACGCTCTCGTGACGGAGCGACTGCCAGTAGTACGGGAGCAGGATCATGCCGCCAAACAGCGCCGCCGCCACGAAGAACATGGCGATCGAGGCCGACGAGAAGGTACGTCGCTTATAGAGGCGCAGGTTCAGCAGCGGACGCGGGACGCGCAGCGCATGGCGGGCAAACGCCGCGACGAGCAGCAGACCGCCGATCAGCGGGATGACGACCTTGCCAGAAGTGAAGCTGCCCGTTGTCCCGATCTCGGCCAGGCCGTAGGTGATCAGCGGCAGCCCGGCGGCCATCAGCAGCAGGCCGACGACGTCCAGGGGCTCAGTGACCTTGGACTCGACCTTGGGGAGGATCCTCAGCGCCGCGATCACGGCGATGATCCCGATCGGGAGGTTGACGTAGAAGATCCACCGCCAGGTGGTGTTCTCGAGAATCAGGCCTCCGATGGTGGGTCCGAGGATCGGCGCCAGCATCGCCGGAACGGCCACCAGGCTCATGACCCGGCCCATGCGCTTGGGTCCCGCGGCCTCGGCCATGATGAGCTGGCTGACGGGCAGGATCATCCCGCCCCCGATTCCCTGGAGCACGCGGAACGCGACCAGCTCGGTCGTCGTGGTCGCCAGCCCGCACAACGCCGACCCGGCTGTGAACAGGACCAGCGACAGCAGGTAGACGTTCTTGGCGCCGAAGCGGCGCGCCGCCCAGCCGCTGACCGGGATCACCGCGGCCAGCGAAAGCAGGTACCCGGTGACGACCCATTGGATGTCGGCGATCGACGAGTGCAGCTCGCGCCCGAGGGTGTCCAGGGCGACGTTGACGATCGTGGTGTCGAGGATCGACATGATCGAGCCCAGGATCACGACCAGGCTGATGCGCCAGACGTAGGCGTCGATGCGATCGGTGTTGGATTCGGCGGTTTCGGACATGACGTAAGCGTGGCCGCCGGCCCGCTGGACCTGGGGGCGAGCGGCCAAGAATAGTACGGTCCCTAAAGATTAGGTACCGAAATATCGGCTGTCAAGCCCCGATGAAGCTATCTTGAGTGCCGATGACCTCGTTTGCGGACCTCGGCCTCTCGCCCGAGCTGCTGGAGGCGGTCCACGACGTCGGTTACGACGCTCCGAGTCCGATCCAGGAGCAGGCGATTCCCCCATTGCTGGAGGGCCTTGACGTCATCGGTCAGGCTCAGACCGGCTCGGGCAAGACCGCCGCCTTCGGGCTGCCGATGCTCCAGTACGTCGATCCCGACGACGGCGACGTGCAGGGGCTCGTCCTCACCCCGACGCGCGAGCTCTGCATCCAGGTCACCCAGGCCCTGCGCGCCTACGGCAAGCGCAAGGGCATCGACGTCGTCGCGGTGTTCGGGGGAGCACCGATCCGTAGCCAGCAGTCGCAGCTTCGCTCCGGCGGGCAGGTCGTCGTCGGCACGGTGGGCCGGGTCAAGGACCTGATCTCCCGTCACTCGCTGATGCTCCACGGCTGCCGGTTCGTGGTCCTCGACGAGGCCGACGAGATGCTCGACCTTGGATTCCTGGAGGACGTCGAGCGGATCCTCGCGCTCACCCCGTCCAGCCGGCAGACGGCGCTCTTCTCGGCGACGATGCCCCCGGAGATCCGTCGCCTCGCCGACCAGTACCTATACGACCCGGTGACGATCAAGGTCAAGACCGACACCCTGACCGTCGACACCGTCGAGCAGTTCGCGCTCGAGGTTCCCGCGCGTGAGAAGACCGATGCCCTGGTCACGGTGCTCGAGGCCGAGCGCCCGGATCAAGCGCTCATCTTCGTGCGCACCAAGATCCGCGCCGACCAGCTCTACCGGACGCTGCGCGATAAGGGAATGAACGTTCGCGCGCTCCACGGCGACATGACCCAGGGGGCTCGCGACGGGGTGATGATCGCCTTCAAGGGCGGCAGCGTCCCGCTGTTGGTGGCGACCGACGTGGCGGCCCGGGGACTGGACATTTCGGGCATCTCGCACGTCATCAACTACGACGTCCCAACTTCCCCAGACGTCTACGTGCACCGCATCGGGCGCACCGGCCGCGTTGGCCGCAGCGGCCGCGCGATCACCTTCTACGAGCCCCGTCAGCAGCGTGACATTCAGGCCATCGAGCGCCACGCCGGCGTGAAGCTCTCGCCCTGGGTCAAGGGCGCTCACGTCGCCCCGCTGCCCGTCAAAGCGCCGCCCCGCCGCCATTCCAAGCCGCACGTCTCGGCCAACGGCGACGGCGAGGTGCCGGCGACCAAGCTGATCGTCTCCGGAGGCCGAGCGGCTGGGCTGGAGCCCTCGGACATCATTCACGCCATCACCTCGGCCACCGAGCTCGAGGGCGAGGCGGTCCGCAATGTGCGCGTCCTCGAGCGCTTCGCATTCGTGGAGGTGCCCAGCGATCAGGCCGCCCGGGTGGTCGCCGAGACCGGCGGGACCGAGGTCCGCGGTCACGTCCTCAGGCTCGAGCTAGCCAACGTCTGACGGCCCGGCGCCTGACGTCAGGTCCGCGTCAGCGCCCTGACAGGGTCCGCGACTCAGGGCCAGGGAACGTGTTCTGCAGGGGGAAAGACCCTCAAAAAGGTCCATCAACCCCCAAGGAGGTAATCCTTTGCGATTGCGTTCTCTTTTCTCTCGCCGGCCCTCGCCGGCGATCGTAATC
>JBAPXO010000768.1:0-1625 GCA_049284255.1 Solirubrobacteraceae bacterium
CTGGGAGCGACCGCGTTCGCCCACGAGCTCGAGAAGATCGGCGCCGCCCATACGCTCGAGCTGTTCGACGGCAAGCACGGCGGAATCACGTACCGCTACCCGGGGGCGATCCGTGAGCTCGTGACCGCCCTGATGCCATGACCGCGACCGCTGAAGCGGATCTCGTCTTCTCCGGGCCCGCCGCGCTCGCCAAGCTCGTGCGCGAACGCCAGGTCCAGCCGCGCGAGCTGGTCGAGCTGTGCCTGCGCCGGATCGAGTCGATCGACCCCAAGCTGAATGCGTTCCGGGTCGTCCTGGCCGAGCAGGCACTCGCCGAGGCCGACGCGCCTGAGAACCTCGACGGGCCGCTTGCCGGCGTGCCGTTCGCGGTCAAAGACGAGATGGGCCTGGCGGGCCAGGTGCCGACGCAGGGCAGCCGGTCCCACGGGCCTCCGGCCGCGCGCGACGCGGAGATCGTGCGCCGGCTGCGGTCGGCGGGGGGGATCCCGGTCGGCGTCACCAACGTCCCCGAGCTGATGATTTTCCCCTGGACGGCGAGCGACGCCAACGGGATCACGCGCAACCCCTGGAACCTCGAGCGCACCCCGGGCGGGTCCTCGGGTGGGTCGGCGGCCGCGGTTGCGGCAGGCATGGTGCCGGCGGCGACGGCCGCGGACGGCGGCGGCTCGATCCGGATTCCGGCCGCGTGCTGCGGCCTGGTGGGAATGAAACCCAGCCGAGGGCGCGTGTCGCTCTCGCCCGTCCCGCAGGGGTGGCTGGGCCTGACATCGTTCGGCGGGCTCGCGCGCACCGTGGGGGACAGCGCGCTCCTCCTCGACGTGATCCACGGGGCCCTTCCGGGCGACGCGGACGCAGCCCCACCGTTCAGCGGGAGTTATTCCGACGCGGCCGGGCGGGCGCCGGGGCGATTGCGGGTGGCCGTATCACGCAAGCTGCCCCCAGGGGTGATCGCCAGGCTGTCAGGCGACCAGCGCGCGGCCTGGGACAGGACCGCGGGTCTGCTCACCGAGCTCGGGCACGATGTGCTCGAGCGCGACCCCGCGTACGGCATGGCCGGGGTGCTGTTCATCCAGTTCTGGCTGCGCGGCACCTACGAGGTGGCCCGCGAGATTCCCGACCCGTCGATGCTCGAGCGGTCGACCCGCCAGATGGCGGCCGCGGGGCACTTCTTGGTGCACGGACGCCGTCGCCAGGAACTGCTGCGCCGCCGGCAGAACACGACCGCGAGGCTGCTCGAGCTCTGGCAGGAGTTCGATGTGCTGATGACCCCGGGCGTGGCCAGCACGGCGATCGCCGCCGAGGGCGGCTATGGTCGCTCTGCTGTCGCTGCGATCGATATCGCGGCGCGCTTCACCCCCTGGACGGCGGCCTGGAATCTCACCGGGCAGCCCGCGGTCACCGTGCCGGCGGGATTCGGAGACGACGGGCTGCCGCTCAGCGTCCAACTGGTTGGCCGACCCGGGGCCGAGGACGTGCTCTACTCGCTGGCCGGCCAGATCGAGGGCGCGCGGCCGTGGGCGCAGCACACGCCCCGCGTTTAGGTCTATTCGGGGGTCGGCGGCGCCTGACGGCGACGCCGCCTTAGCCGCTTGTGAATAGCTCCTTGGAGAGCTGCAGGAACTCGG
>JBAPXO010000769.1:0-1581 GCA_049284255.1 Solirubrobacteraceae bacterium
ATTGATGCCCTGTGGATCGGCGGGGGTGGCTTCACGCTGCCACGTTACGTCGCTGCGCGCCGCCCTGGCTCGCGCAGCGTCGTCCTCGAGCTCGACCCAAACGTGGTCAGAATCGACCGCCAGCAGATGGGGCTGGTGACCGGACCAGCATTGCGCGTGCGCTTCGGTGATGCGCGCGTCCTCCTTCGCCAAGAACCCGCTCACGCCTATGACGTCATCGTCGGTGACGCCTTCGCCGGACGCTCGGTGCCCTGGCACCTCACCACCCGCGAGTTTCTGATGAGCATCCGTAGCAAGCTCAGACCGGACGGCGTCTACGCGATGAACTGCATCGACGCGGGGCCCCTGGACTTCGTGCGGGCCGAGGCCGCGACGCTCCGCAGCGTCTTTGCCCACGTGGTGTTGGAGGCGCGCCCCTGGCAGCCCAACGATGCCGCCAGCGAGAACTTCGTGTTCTTCGCCTCTGACCGCCCGCTGCCGCTCGGTGCTCTGGCCACCAGCCCCCGGCGGCGCCACGACGGGCTGGCGCTGTATGCGGAACCAGCGGTGGCTTCCTTCGCCAAAAACGCGCTCGTGCTGCGAGACGACTATGCGCCCGTGGACCAGCTCATCACACACTGAGCCAGGGGCATGGTGCCCCGGCCCCCCACCAAATCCAACCGGGCCAATCGCGGTTGTCAATTCGCGCGGGCGATCCGGGCGAGGGTGTCGTCGTAGGTGAGGAGGGCGGCGGCCCGTTCACGCGCGGTTGCGAGGACCATGGCGTCAGGGAGCCGGAGGCGACCGTGCTCGGCACGGAGCTCGGCGGCGCGTTCGGCGATCTCCAGGTCGAGCGCCACGATGGTGATTCCCATGCCAGCGATCGCTTCGCGGGCGCCGGGGAGGCGACCGGCGCGAGCGAAGGCGACGAGCGCTTCGCTGTAAGCGCTGGCCGGTACCAGCAGCGCCTCACCGGCGCGGTCGGCGGCATCGACGTCGTCGACGGCTTGCTGGTGGTGGGCGTCGGCGGTGTCCAGCAGTCCGATCAGGACGCTGGCGTCGAGGATCAGCGCTCCCACTCGTCGCGCAGGCGGTCGAGCTCGCTGGGCTGGTAGATGCCGGTGGCGATCCCGGCGTGGCGACGGATACGGGAACCGCGGCGGGCGACGACGAGCTCACCGTCGCCGTTGGGTCGGATGGTGACCTCGTCGCCGGAACGCAGGCCCGCGGCGCGCATCGCCTCGACGGGAAGAGTGACCTGATTCTTGGAAGAGACTCGTGCCATCGCCTTTACTTTAGCGGCATTGAAAGTAAAGGCAAGTTTGCTATCCCGCAGCCTTGGTGCGCCACAAATGCGCCACAGTTGCCCCCGATTTCAGGCGGTTATCTGCCCCAGGAGGGCGGTTGCGCTGAATAGCGAAAGCCGCGATTTGCAGGCAAAGTCTGGGACCCTCTATCACCGTTGGTCCGTTTCGAATCGGTAGCGGTACTTCGGATCTCGGCGCGGTTGCGTTTGGTAGCGGTCTCCGCGATCCTAGGCGGTTCTGGGAGCCAGCTCGAGCTTGGGAGCCGGGGGCTCGAGATAGGCGTCGAGCCGGACCG
>JBAPXO010000770.1:0-9880 GCA_049284255.1 Solirubrobacteraceae bacterium
GAAGCGCTTGGGCCCGAGCAGCAGTTCACGCGTGATGAGCAGCGCCCAACGCTCGCCGACGACGTCAAGCGCCCGGGCGATCCCGCACGAGTCTCCATAGCTGCGACTGGTCCCGCGTCGATCTTGCTGGCTCATCGTCGGAGAATTATACTTGGTTTTACCAATCTTATAGTAGGGTCTTCCAACCGAGACTGAGAAACCCGCAGACAGGAGCCGAATCAATGAGCCGTCGAGACGCATATCCACCTGGCGTTCCCTGCTTCGTCGACACCCTGACCACCGACCTGGTGCGCGCGCAGCGCTTCTACAGCGGGGTCTTCGGATGGGATTTCGTCGGGATGAGGTCGATTCCGGACGAGCAGCCCGGCGCCTACTACGTGGCCCGGATCGACGGTGCCGACGTGGCCGGGCTAGGCATTCCTGTCGACGCCGGCGCGCCCACGCAGACGTGGAACACCTACGTCGCGGTCACGAGCGCCGACGAGACCGCGGAAGCGGCCCGCGAGGCAGGCGGCAGTGTCATCATCGCCCCCGTCGACGCCGCCCCCGCGGGCCGGATGGGCGTACTCGGCGACCCCTCCGGGGCGGCGTTCTGCATCTGGGAGCCGGCGGAGCGGCTGGGGGCGGCCCGCGTGAACGAGCCCTCGGCGTGGGCGATGAGCGCGCTGAGCACCGATGACCCCGAGGCGGCGGCGGAGTTCTACGGTCGGCTCTTCGGGTGGCGGTCCGAAGCCTTCGGGCCGGAGGGCTCAGGCATGTGGCTGTGCCGGCTGCCCGGGTTCGTCGGCGGTGAGCCCGAGCAGCCGGTCCCGCGTGACGTGGTGGCCGCGATCATGGCCGGAGAGGCCCCCGCCCGCTGGAACGTCGACTTCTGGATCGACGAAGCCGATCGCGCCGCCGCCGCGGCGGCCGATCTCGGCGGCTCGGTATTGGGAGCGCCCTTCGAGGACTCGGGCTTCAGACGCGCCGTGCTCGCGGACCCCGACGGCGCCCCGTTCACCGTCAGCCAAAAGCTCAGCACCTGACGGCGCGCGGGGCTAGGGCCGGCCGCCGACCGGGCGCTGCGAATCCGACAATCGCCAGCACAGGACCGCGGTGGCGGCAGCGACCACGAGCACCGACGGCCAGGCCCCGATCAGCAGTCCCAGGACGTGGGAGATCGCGAACGCGAGCAGCCCGACGGCGGTCAGGCGCACCGCGGTGCGCCGACCGTCTCGGCGCAGCCATACGCCGATGCAGGTCAGGCCGCAAGCCGCCAGGACGACGCCGCCAAGCGGCCGTGAACCCGTCGCCACGGCGACCGCGAAGCCGGCCACGAGCCCGCCCGCGGCGATCGGTGCGGTCATGACCCGGTCGGCCAGAGCCGGCGGGTTGGCTTCGGGTGCATGGACGGCCACTGGGCCGATGATCCCACAGTGCCCGCACGAGTAAATGCGACCTCCCGCCGGAGGGGGGTAGCGTTAGGGGCACAGCCACTGCGATCAGGAGGAGAGATGGGTTTCGATCAGTACCACGAGCCGCCCGAGGAGCTTCCCGCCGCGACGCGGACCTTCGCGCGTCTGTGCGCCTCCCTGACCGAGGAGGCCGAGGCGATCGGATGGTATGAGCAGCGACTCGCCGTCGAGACCGATCCCGAAGCCGCCGCCGTCATGCGCGACGCCGTCGGTGAGGAGTTCAAGCACTTCAGCATGGATCTCGAGTTCCTCCTGCGCCGCTCCCCGACCTGGCGCCAGATCGCAAAGGGCGTCCTCTTCAAGCCCGGCGACATCGTCGAACACGGCGAGGATGCGGAGGCCGAGGCCACCGAGGACGACGACTCGAGCAGCGGGTTCGAAGATGACGGCACCGGCTCGCTGGGCATCGGCAGCCTGAAGGTCTCCTCATGAGCAACCATCTGCTTCGCTCACACGCGCCGATTAGCGACTCAAACTGGAAGCTGCTCGATGACGAGGCCCGCGAGCGGCTGGCCCCCGCGCTCGGGGCCCGCAGGCTGGTCGATTTCAGCGGGCCACTGGGCTGGGAGTACTCGGCCACCAACCTCGGGCGCGTCAACGACGTCTCGCAGGCTCCCTGTGAGGGCGTGTCGGGGATGCAGCGCCGTGTTCTGCCGCTGGTCGAGGTCCGGGCGGAGTTCGCGATCTCCCGTTCGGAGCTGCGCGATGATGACCGCGGCGCCAGCGATGCCGAACTGGAGCCGCTGGACCGGGCCGCGCATCAGATGGCGGTCGCCGAGAACATCGCGGTCTTTCATGGCTGGGCGCAGGCGTCGATCACGGGCATCGCCGAGGCCTCGCCCCATCAGGGGCTGACCCTGGGCGAGGTCGCCGACCGCTACCCGCGGCCGGTGGCCAGCGCCGTCCAGCACATGTTGCACAGCGGCATCGTCGGTCCCTATGCCCTGGCGATGGGCGGCGACGAGTACAAGCGCGTGGCCGAGACTGCCGAGCATGGCGGCTATCCGCTGCTCGACCACCTGCACAAGATCCTCGAAGGAGGTCCGATCGTGTGGGCCCCCGGCGTCAAGGGGGCGATCGTCCTCAGTCTCCGGGGAGAGGACTTCCTGTTCGAGTCCGGCCAGGACTTGTCGATCGGCTACCTCGACCACGACCGTGACACGGTGCGCTTCTACCTGGAGGAGAGTTTCAGCTTCCACGTTGCCACCCCCGAGGCCGCGGTTCCGCTGAAGGCGACGGACTAGACGTGTCGCTCCTCCCCGCTCGCGGCCCGCGCTCGCTGGCCGCCCCCAAGCGCGAGCCGCTCCCCCTCGGGGCCCAGCTCGCTCAGGACATCGCCCTGGCTGCGCTGCTCGGCGGCAATCTGTTCGGCCGCGTCGCCATGCACCCCGCGCTTGCCGACGTCAGCGACAAGCGCGAGCGCGGCCAGGTTCTCAACGATGCCTGGCGCCGCTACGGCACGGTCAACTCGACGGCGCTGCTTGCGCTTGTCGGAGGCCGGCTGGTTACCCGCCGGCGTGAGACGAGCGGCCGGTGGACGCCCTCCGCGCAGCAGACGGCGGTGACCATCAAGGATGTGGCCGTGGGCGCGGTCGTGGTCTCCGGCCTGGCGTCGGCGGCGAGCGGGGTCGGCTTTGCCCAACAGGCCCCCGACGGCGCGGTGCCGATGGACTCTGGCTCAGAACCGGCCGCCGAGACGCCGACCCGGGCCGCCAACCTCAAGCACCTGGTCAACCTCCTCGGAGGCCTCAACCTGGCCGCCGAGCTGGCGCTGGTTGCCGTCAATGCCTGGCTGGCCGACGGCGCGCCGGCTCGGCTGCCGTGACGCTGGTCAGGGCACCGGGACTCCGTGCAGGACGACCGGACCCAGCGTCGGGTTGAGCTCGGTTTCCTGAGCGACGCCCGGGGGCGTGATCGTGTCCATCACCTTGGGCACGGTCCCGGGATCCACTGAGCAGATCGGGCCGCTGACGCCTGTGCGACAGACCCCGAAGCTGTAGGCCCCGGGGGTGGCCGTGAAGGCTCGAGCCTGGTCTGAGCTAAAGCCGTCCTGTCCGGTCAGGGTGACCGTGAACACCCAGTTTGAGCTCACGCTCCCAAACGCCGAGGTGGGCATCACCAGCGTGGCGGTCCGGTCTGGCTGGTCGATGATCAGCTGCGCGGTTCCCAGCGAGTCACCGGAGGGATCGACCCACGTCACGGGGGCAAAGCCCTGGGCCTCGAGCCGCTCGCTCCACGCGTCCGCGGGAGCGATCGTGTAGTTGCGCGACGCGTAGGCCGCCGAGGTCGAGGTGCTCGTGGCCGCGGGATCACGAACGTAGACGTCGAGCAACTGGGCTCCGAAGTCCGATCCGAAGGTGGAGTCGAGGTTGCGCAGCTTGAACTGGATGTAGACGTCCGAAGTCGTCTGGTTGATCTGCATGGCGAGCAGGTCGAAGGCGCCGGCGTGGAAGTCCGCCGCCGTTGGGTAGCCGTAGGTGCCCGGCCCGTAGTCATCGCCGGACGGATCCGTGACGCTCAGGACCGTCGAGCCCGGGAGCGCGAAGTAGCTCACGCTGTCCTGGGCGTAGCCGGTCTTGTCGCCCTGTGTCGCGGTCACGGTGATCTTGGTGGTGCCGAAGCTCGTGGCCAGCGCCAGCGACCACTTGCCCGTGGAATCGGCCATGGTCGAGGCGACCGCGGCCTTGCCGCCGGCCGAGCCGACGGCCTCACCGTCCACGCGGGCTCCCGGCGAGGTTGTTCCGGTCACCGTCACCGTGGCGGTGTTCACGGCCGAGCCCGGGGCCGGCGAGGCGATCGTGAGCGGCAGCGACCCCGGCATACCTCCGGTCACGTAGCGATGGGTGACGATCGCCGGGGTCTCAAGGTTGCGTCCGGCGCTCAGATCGAGCGCGAGCCGGGCGTACTGGGCTTGCGCCCAGGTCAGCGGGCTGGCCGAGCCCGCCGGGTGGCCGTCCTGGAAACCGATCGAGGCCGTCGTGGGGTCACTGCCGAACGGCGAGGGGGCGAGGTCGGGATCCTCCCACGCCTGCTCA
Organism: Solirubrobacteraceae bacterium; assembly: GCA_049284255.1. Lineage (GTDB taxonomy): Bacteria > Actinomycetota > Thermoleophilia > Solirubrobacterales > Solirubrobacteraceae > Palsa-465. The sequence continues at coordinate 4,490 of JBAPXO010000770.1, forward strand.
GGCTCAAGCCCCTGGCCGGACTGCATGTTCTGCATCGACTGAAGCAGGGCGGCGGCCGAGCTCGGGGCGCCGGCGGCGACGTCGTACTCGCCACGCTCGCCGCTGAGCACGGGCCATAGGTGGCCCGTTCCCTTGTCGGTCGGCGGCCACGGCGCCCCGCTCGGCGAGCAGCCGGTGGCGTTGGTGGCCGGGGCCGGGGGGACGTAGCAGTCCCCGTATCCGTCTTCTGAGCCCGGGCCATCGGTGCCGTAGCGGTAGAAGCCAGGACCGCTGGGGGTCGAGGCCTCGATCGTGTCGTCGATCACCTTCAATGACGACACGACCGCGGGATCGGTGGCCGGAAGCACGCCGAGGCGCACGAGCTCCAAAAATCCGGCATCGACGACCTGACGCTGGTCGAAGGTGCCGCTGCCGTTGCCAAGGCTGTAGGTGATGGCCGCGTTGGGATCCCCGGTCTTGGAGACGCGGATGAAGTAGCTCGGCGCGTACGGTCCGGTGGTGGTGACGGTCCATTTCTCGATGTTGCGGGCGAAGTCATCGGCCGTCGCCTGGTAGACGCGGGCCCGCCCCGGGTCGCCGTTCACGGTCGCGATGTGTGCTGCCGCGGTCAACCCCGCGATCTCCGCCGCGATCGTCGAGGGCGAGTAACCGCTCTGCTCCTCCCAGCGCTCGACCCCATCCGAGGGCCCGTTGGCGACCAGGAAGTCGGCCGCGGGCACGACATGCTGGCGATACAGGGTTCTGTCGCCGGCCAGACCCGACTGCCAATCCATCAGGATCGGATACGAGGTCTCATCGAGCTGCAGGCCGCCCGTGTCGGGCGCGGGCTTGCCGTTGGGAAGCGAGTTGCGCGGCATCGAGCCGTCGGATTGCTGCTGGCGATCGAACAGGAAGTACGTGGCCGCTTGAGCGGTCGCCCGGTCCCCCGCCACCAGCAGGCCGGTGAAGGCCTCGTAGAGATCGCGAGCGAACACCTCTCGGTAGGAGCCGAAATAGGTCGGCTTGCCGTTGGCAAGAACGCCCGCCGGGACCGACTGGCCCCACGGGGACGCCAGCCCGGCCGCGATCGCCCCCGGGAAGGTCTTGTCCTCGCTGGCCTTGACGACGTTGACCGACTCGTAGTACTCACGCCGCACCGAAGCTCCCAGCGACGCCGCTGGCCGGCGCAGCCGCGCGTCGTAGCGCAACCATCCGCGCTCATACCGCGAGTAAAGCGAGGCGAAGGACGGTTGCAGCGCCGTCCCGGCCACCGAGACCGCGCTCGCGTGTGTCTTGCCGTAACCGAGCGTGAGGTCCGCGCTGCGATCCCGCCCCAAGCGCACCTGGGCCGTCAGGGCTACGTGCCCATTGCCAGCCGAGGTGTAGGGCGTGAGCGCGTGGGCCCCGTCGAGCATCGTCAATCCGTCGCTGGGGGTGCCGGCGTAGCCCACGCTGGCGGACGAGAAGCCGCGGGAGGCCCGCAGCGCCTCGAACGTCGGGACGGCATAGGTGCGATTCACCGCTTCTGTCGACGTGTTGGTGTTGTAGGCGACGGGGACCGGTCCGCCGTCGGCGGTCGCGAGGTTGGCGCTGTTGGCGCCCGCGTTCTCTGAGCCGCCGCCCCCGGTTCCGCCCGCGAGCGGATCGAGACGTACGTAGAGCTGGTCGGCACGCGGACCTTCAAAGTGGGTGTGCATGACGACCGCGTCACGCGACGGGTCGGTCAGGTAGGTGGTGACGATCCGGTAGTGGTGCGTCGTGTCTGCGGCGATGACCGTGCAGGCCATGCCCGTCGGGTCGGGCAGCACCTGATACGCCATGTTGCGCGTCTGCAGGTCGGTGAAGCTGTGGCCGTCGGTGACCACGTACTGCAGGGTGTGCACGTTGGTCGCGTCGATCGTGGGCCAGTAGACGTCGGAGAGCACGCCGTCGGCCACGGTGAACCACACCTTCGAACCGGTGTTGCGGGCGGTGCCGACGCAGTCCTTGCGCGCGAGATCGAAGTAGCTCTCAGAGCCCGGGCCGCCGGGAGCGGCGCCCGCCGGGGGTCCCGCTGCCGGCGCGATGCCGGGACGTGCCAGGACGACACCGACGACGAGCGCGCAGGCGATCGCGACGATGCTGAGCATGCGCCTTTCCATCTCTCCCACCTCCTGCCTCACCCCGTCGGCGAGGCGCTTCAGGGCATTGCCCCTGCCACGTTAAGACCGCTGTCAAGGGTGTGACGGAGAGGCCATGCGCGCGAACGGACGCAGCGCCAGGCTCAGCGGACGGCCTTCGCCGGTCACCACGAGGGCAGCGCGCGCCCGGCCGGGGCGCGCCGGCGAGAAGCGAACCACGAGCTGACAGCGGGCACGCGGGCCCAGCCTGAAGCGCGCACACCGGTCCGACGTGATCTCGAACCGGCGCGCATCGCCCCCGGACACCCGGGCCCCGGCGACGCTAACCGGGACGGGGAGTGGGTTGGTCAGCACGAGTGAGAGCTCCTGCGGGCCCGCTCCACCGCGGCGGGCCATGGGCTCGAACCTCGGATGGGCGAGCTGTGGGGAGGCGAGGCTCGAGACCGAGGGCGCGACGGCGTGCGCGGGCACGATCAGCGGTCCGTTATCGGAGGGCAGTCGCACGACGCCGGCGACGTTGCCTCCTCGGGTGGGCGCAAACCGCACCCAGAACGTGCAGGTCTGGGCGGGCTCGAGCAGCTCGCCGGTGCAGCCTGAGTGGTGAACGCCCAGCAGAGTGGTCTGTACGCCCGCGATGGTGGGCCTACCCAGCTTCAGCGGACCGGCGCCCGGATCGGTCACCGACACCTCGAGGGAGGTCACGTTGCCCGGTGCGGTGGCAGGAAATGTCACTGAGGCCGGCGTCGCCGTGGGCGCGGGCCCCGGGCAGTCACGCGCTAGAGCGGCGTAGCACTCGGCCAGCGACCAGACGGCGGCGTAGCTCGGCTTCTCGAAGAAGTCTGGGTGGGCGACCGGGGGGTCACTCACCTCCCCCCCGAGCAGTCCCTCCGACGCGAACGCGCCATCCAGGTTGTCGCGCTCGGTCACGAACACCTTGTTCGCTCCAGCGTCGAGCATCGAGGGGATCGAAGCCGTCAGATAGCTGGCCTGCGAGCTGGTCCCGTCGGTATAGGCGGGGTCGTACTGGTAACCGGGATCGGAGGGATAGCTGTGCTCGGTCACCCACAGCGGGCCGTTGAAGCCGTAATTGGCAAAGAGGACCTTCCACCATTCGATGTCCGGCGCCACCGAGTCCAGCGGGGCCCGGACGTGGACGTTGGCGATATCGAAGGCCTGCGCCGCGTCGGCGCCCGGCGTCGCGAACACCTGCTCAAGCCAGCCCATTCCGGCCGTGCTCGATATTCCTCCGAGCAGCACGTCGTCAAAAGGATCGACCTGCTTGATCGCGTTATGGGCGGCCCTCAGCATCTGGGCGTACTGCTCGGGGGTGCCGCTGAACGACTGAGGCGTGTCGGGCTCGTTCCAGATCTCCCAGTCGGAGATGACGGGGTCGGCGTGGCTGACGATCTGCGTGATCAGCGCCCGGTACACAGCCAGGTCATCCGTGCCACAGCGAGCCGGATCCAAGGCGGCGGCTGGCGTCTGGCACGCGGAGATCCACGGCGGAATGGTGACCAGGTCGGCGACCACGGGAAGGTCGTAGCGCCGGGAAGCGCCATCACCTCGTCCAGACCGGAAAAGTCCGGCGGCTGGGAGGGGCCGGGGAAGGCGAGCGCCGGCGCCACGTCTAGGCGAATCGCGGAGGCGTCCATCTTCGCCGCCTCGGCGAACATCGCCGCCATGAATGACGGCGGGTCGTTGAGCTGGAGCATCGAGTGGACCCCGATCGGGTCATCGATGGATTCATCCGCCCCCGCGCTCCCGGCGCCAGCCGCCGTGACGATGGCCACCACGCACGTGATCGCCGTCGCCACCGCGACCCGCTTCCGCCGCTTGCACCCCCGTCCCTGGCCCCCAGGGGTTCGGTCATGTGCGCCCCGCACGGCGCCATGATCACGGCCTCACGCTAGGGCGTCAAGCCGATCTACCACTTTTTTACATTTCCGAGAAAGCGATGTCCCCTTTCAGGACCCGCCGACGGTGGTGTCATAGCGCCACGTCCGTCCCCCGTTCTTGGAGACGTACTGGTAGCTGGCCCCGTGAGAGCCGGTACCCGAGCCGTCGATGAATGCCACCAGGTGGCCCTGGGGGTCGGTGACCACCGCCACCGGAAGTCCCTGGAACACGGAGCGATACCACTGCTTGCCGCCATTGCTGGTCGTGTCGATCACCTGACCGGTGCCCCATGCGTAGATCACGTTGCGGTTCGACGCGCCGATGTCGACGACGGCGAGCGGCGCCTGGGCGGCGTTGAGGTGCAGCGCCGGTCCGTTGGTCTTCCAGGTCTTGCCGCCGTTAGTGCTCGCCGCCGGGTACTGCGCCTGGCCGGTGTCGACGAGCGCGACCCCGTTGGTGGCGCTCGTGAACACCCGGTGGCCGAAGATCGTCTTGGCGCTGACCGTGCTGCCGGGGGCCAGCGTGTGCGAGGGCCGTCTGATCACCGAACCCGTAACCGTCTTCTGAGGACCGGCCGCGACCGCGACCGTCGACGCCCCGGCGCCGCCGGCAGCGCAGGCGCCGAGCACCATCACGCTCGCTAAGAACGCAGTTCCGGCGGCACGGCCAGATGGAATACGTCGCATGAAACCTCCTATTGAACGCACAGCCCTTCGACCCCGCCGAAAGTGTGGCATGTCACAAGGCGTCTGCCCTCCGGGTGGTGCCGAGGACGGTGTTTTTTTCCGGTCGCGGGGCGATGCCGCGAATCACGCCTGAAAACGGTCGTATAAGCGTCCGCGAACCGGTCCTTGAGGGCTCCGTGGCCGGTGCGGACCGTTTGACCCCACTTGGTAGCGGGAAAGACTCCGTAACCTGGCTGATCACAAGGAGGCTGTGATGGAAGACCGCGTATCCATGGATGAGATCGAGGCCGAAGACGCTGTCTCGCTCCCCAACAAAGAGGTGCTGTCCCTGCTCGACGTCAACGCCAACGTCGATCTTGGGCTCGATCTCGCCGCGCCTGTGGACCTGGCCGCGGCCGCCAATCTGAACGTCGCCGCTCCGATCGAGGCCTCCGCGACTGCCAACGTGCTGAGCCCCGACGCCGAGGCCGTCGGCATCGCCGAACAGCACGGATCGGTCGACCAGGGCATAAGCGGCAGCGCGACTGCCGATGCTCCCCAGCACGCCGGCGTCGACCAGACCAGCTCGTCGACTGACGGCGCCACCACGGGCACCACGCCCGAGGCAGGTGGTACGACCTCCACTCCGGACGCCGGCGCCGCCGCGGGCGCGACCGATGCCGCCTCCGGTGCCGGACATACCGCCACGCCCACCGAGCCCGCCGCGGGCA
>JBAPXO010000771.1:0-2887 GCA_049284255.1 Solirubrobacteraceae bacterium
CGCACCAACTGCGGCGGAGCAGAAAGGACCTGAAAGCAAGTAAACCGCAGCCCCCTCGCGGGCGGAAGCTAGAGCCTTAGCAAATCCACATATTGCCCGAAGCGCGCAAAATCGTCGAGGTTCATCGTCACGATCACGGCGATGCCGTGGACGAGCATCGTCGCGACCACGTTCGCATCACGGATCTGCTTCCCGCCCGCCTCGACGTCCGCAAGTAGGCCAAGCAGACGCTCGGCGACCTTGACGTCCTCCGCGAGGAGGGTGGTCCGATCGCGGATGGCGCGCACGTTGCCCAGCGCGTCCGACAGTTTCAGGCCGAGACCGTTCCTATCGGCGGGCCGAGTCGCGACGGCCAGGTACTCGCGCAAAATCTGCCCGCTCGTGCACAGGGTCGTCGCCCCGGCGGGCCAGTCATTGAGGATCGTCAGCGCGTCGTGGTGCTCGGTCCTGCTCTCGTCGGTCGCGGCCAGCAACACGTTCGTATCGACCATCACCCGGTCCGGGGGCATGACCAGGTCAGCGACCTTCGTCGCCATAGATCTCCTCCCTGGACCACGTTGAGGTTGAGGTGCTGCGGACCGTGGTGAGTCGGATCGGCGGCAGAGCCGTGCGAGCCCGACCTGCCTCGGCAGCCGCGAGGAGCGCGGACAACTCCTGCTCGAGCGAAAGCCCGTGCCTGCGGGCTCGTTCGCGCAGGGTCGTTATGAGCCGCTCGGTCTCGTCAATCACTACCCCTCCATCGGGTTGGCTCCAGACGACATCGGGCCTGACCACGATGGCCATCGGTCGGCCGTAGCGGGTGATCGTGATCGCTTCGCCCTGGGCAACCCGGTTCACGACTTCGGGGAGGGCCGCCCTGGCCTCACTAAGGGTCATCACTGCCATGACACAAATTGTACATCGGCGTACAACATCACGCCCACTGCGTTTCGGGCGGAGGCGGCCAAGCTGATAGCTGTCCACGGTCAAGGCACCGCATTAGCCTGACCGACCGCTTGATGCTAATATGCTTTTATGCGCACCACGATCGACATGTCAGATTCCCTGATGCGCGCCGCCAAGGCGAGGGCCGCTGAGCACGGCGAGAGCCTTAAGGATCTCGTGAACCGGGCGATCGCGCATGAAGTGGGCCTGCCGAACGCGCCGCGGGCGAAGGCCGGGCGCGTCTCCCTCCCGCTCATCGGACGAGACGCCGAGCCCACGGTCCTGGTCACGAACGAGGACATTGAGAACGCCTTCGACGCCGAGGACATCGAGAGGCACGCGAATTGATCCTGCTCGACGTGGGCGTGTGGCTCGCAGCCGTCTGGGGACGGCACGCGCATCACCCTGTCGCCGCCGACTGGATCAATAGACAGACAGACGATCTTGTTTTCTGCCGGGTAACGCAGATGGGCCTGCTAAGGCTGCTGTCGAATCCGGCCATTATGGGCGAGGACGCCATCGACCGCAGCGCGGGATGGCGGGTATTCGACCAACTCTGGGCGGATGAGCGCGTGCTCTGGGCCGACGAGCCTGATGACCTCGACGCCGTGTGGCGTGCTATCTCCGCCCGCGACGATAAGAGCCACAAACTCTGGACGGATGACTACCTAGCCGCGTTCGCCCAGACGAGCGGGGCCACGCTGGCGACCCTGGATCGGAAGCTTCCCGCCCGCTACCCCTCAGTCGTGGTCGAATCTCTGCTCCGCTGACCAGGGGCCAGGTCGGGCGGAAGCTCGTCACTGCAGACCTGGTTCAGCCGAGCGGGGAGCGGCCCTCCTGACGGTCCAGGGAACGCGCGATCGTCCGGCGGATCTCATCGCTGATCTTGCCCTTGGCGTAGAGCTGGGCGAGCTTGGCCCGCTGGGCGCGGACTAGCTCGCGGCGGAAGGCGCTGGTGTCGACCGGATCGTCGTCGTCGTCGCTGAGCAGGCTGCGGACCCGGTCGAGGCGGAGCTCGAACAGCTGCCGGTAGACGTTCGCGGTGTCCTCGTCGACCTCGCCCGCCTCGGCCAGCTCGTCCAGCCGGGCGAGCCCGGCCTCGGTCACCCGCGCCCGGGCGACCGCCTCCCGCCGCTGATGCTCCTCGGTCTTCGCGAGCCCCAGGCGCCGCACCAGCGGCGCCAGCGTCAGCCCCTCGCCCAGCAGCGTGACCACCACGACGACGGCCGCCAGCAGGATCAGCACCGATCGTTCGGCGAACGGCGCCCCGTTGACCGTGGTCGGCAACGTGAGCGCGATGGCCAGGGTGATCGCCCCGCGCATGCCGCCCCAGCCGATGACCAGGCGGTAGCGCCACGGGTTGACCACGAACATGGAATGCTCGCCGGGCAGGAACCTGATCAGCGGGGACACCGCCAGCTCCCAGAGCAGCCGGATCACGATGATCGCCCCGACCACGGCGGCGGCCGCGCCGGCCATCCGCGCGAAAGAGATCACGGTCGACAGCTCGCTGACGACCGCCCGCAGGTCGAGCCCGAGCAGCACGAACAGCGCCGACTCGAGCAGGAAGATCAGCGTCCGCCAGAACATCGTCCCGCTGACCCGGGAAGCGGGCTGGAGCATGCCCTCGGTCCTGGTCCCGAGGTAGACGCCTGCCACCACGGTGGCGAGCACGCCGGACACGTTCAGCTGCTCCTCGGCCGGTATGTAGGCCACGAACGGCGTGATCAGCGTGATCAGGATCTGCAGGGCGGGATCGCGCACGTGATGCCGGACCCGCCCGATCACCACCGCGACGACCAGACCGTAGGCGATACCGCCGGCCACCACCTGAAGCAGTCGCAGCAGCGCGTGCTCGACCGTGAACGGGTGCGCGATCGCCTCGACCGCCAGGCTGAACGCGGTCAGCGCGACCGCGTCGTTGATCAGGCTCTCGCCCTCGAGGATGGTGACGACCCGGGTC
>JBAPXO010000772.1:0-1950 GCA_049284255.1 Solirubrobacteraceae bacterium
GGGCGGCCGACGCTGACCCGGAACGCCTCGACGAGGCGGCGGCGCTGGCCGGAGCAGCGGCTGCGACCGCCGGGCCCGAGGTCACGGCGTCGGCCATCCAGGCTCACGGCGGGATCGGCTTCACCTGGGAGGCCGACGTGCACTGGCTCTACAAGCGGGCCGAGCTCGATCTGGCGCTGCTGGGAGGGGCCAAGCTGCATCACGCGGCCCTCGCCCGCGCGGCGGCCGAGCGGGCCGCAGTGCCGCTGCGCTGACGGCGGCAACGAAAGCGGCTTTGCAGTGACAGGGATGCGGTCGGGGGTGGCGAACAGCCCCCTGACCGCAGCCAAGGAGTCACCGCATGAGCTACTTCAACACACCCGACATCGAGGAGCAGGCCCAGGAGGAGCTCCGCGAGCCGACCCGCACCAAGTTCACCGAGCTCGGAGGCCGCGTGGCCCGCTGGTTCGCTGGGCTGGACGACGAGCGCGAGGACTGGCCGACCTCCGAGCATGATCCCCTGACCGCGCTCGGCACCCGCATCGAGGATCGCACGAGCCCGGTGGCCGAAGGCGAGCCGGATTCCGCGCAGGCGTTCGCGCCCGCCCCGGATCCAACGCCCGGTTCCGAAGCCGACGACGCCCCGGCCCGCTTCGAGCTAGCGCCATTTGGCTACAACCGGACGGCCGTCGACGCGCACGTGAGCGCGCTCGAGCGCGAGCTTGAGGAGCTGCGGAGCCGCGACACGCCCCCGCTCTCGATCACCGAGGAGCTGGAGCGGATCGGTGAACAGACTGCCTCGATTCTGGTCGTCGCCCACGACAAGGCCCACGAGACGACCCGGCTGGCCGAGGAACAGGCTGAGCGTTGCATCGCCGACGCCGCCAGCAACGCGGTGGCAATCACCGACAGGGCAACCCGCCGCCTGCGAGAGCTCGACGAGGAGACCGATCAGGTGTGGCAGGAGCGCGAGCGGCTGCTCGAGGACGTGCGTGGCGTGTCGGCCGCGCTCACCCAGCTGGCAGACCGGGCCGTCGAGCGCTTCCCGGCCGAGGCCAAGCCGCTCCAGCCGACGGAGGCGTTCGACCCCTTCGAGGGCATCGACGCGCCCATGTAGACCGCCGGGGATGGGTCGGCGCGGCGCCGTACCCTTCAGCCCATGGTCACCTGGTTGCGCGGGCATTCGCGCTGGCTGCAATCGCGGGGCCGGTCGCCGCTCTACGCGCGGCTGATGGCCGAGGCGGCCGACGACATGGAGGCCGGTGGTGTCGTCGCGCGGCTGTTTGACGGCATCGACGTCCCGGCGGGCTCGATGCCCCAGCTGCGGCTGATGGCCGCGCTGCACGAGCTCGTGCTCTGCGGTCGTGACGCCGAGCTCGCGGAGTTCTTCCCAAGCGCCGGCGGCGACCGGGGGCCCGACGGAGTTTGGCCGGTGGCCCACCTCGCCCTCGAGCGGGACTTCCACTGGATCCGGGAGCGACTTGGGCGGCCCGTTCAGACCAATGAGCCGGGACGGGCGGCTGTGCTGCTGGCCGTCCTGGTGTGGCTCACAGCTCGTCACGGGCTCCCGATCCGGCTGCTCGAGATCGGCGCCAGCGCCGGTCTGAACCTGGGGTTTGACTCCTACCGCTACGAGATCGACGGGGTGGTGCTGGGGGACCCGCGCTCAGCGGTCGCGTTCCACGAGCCCTGGGCCCCGGGCCCCGATCTCGGTACCGATCTCAGCCGGATCTCCACCACACTTAAGGTCAGCGAGCGGGCGGGGTGTGACCCCTCCCCGCGGGATCCGGGCGATCCTGGTGACCGCCTGCGGCTGCTCTCCTACATCTGGCCTGACGAGCTCGAGCGCTTCCGGCGCTTGGAGGCCGCCCTGGACATCGCGGCGCGCGAGCCGCAGCCGGTCGCCGCCGGGCGCGCGGGGGACTGGCTGCCCGGTCAGCTCGTCGGGGCACGCCAAGGGGAGCTGACCCT
>JBAPXO010000773.1:0-2424 GCA_049284255.1 Solirubrobacteraceae bacterium
TGGTGGACAAGCTCGATCGTGGCGCACTTGTGGCCGACGTCGGCTGCGGTCACGGAGCTTCGACGATTCTGATGGCCCAGGCGTTCCCGAACTCGCGCTTCGTCGGCTTTGACTACCACGGCGGCTCGATCGAGACGGCCCGGGAGCGCGCCCAGGCCGCGGGTGTGTCAGACCGGGTCGATTTCCACGTCGAGCCCGCGGCGACGTACAGTGGTACCGGGTATGACCTCGTGACCATGTTCGACTGTTTGCATGACATGGGCGACCCCGTCGGCGCCGCCCGTCACGTTCGCAGCACGCTGGCTGACGACGGCACGTGGATGGTCGTCGAGCCCAATGCCGGTGATCGCGTCGAGGACAACATCAACCCTGTCGGGCGGGCGTTTTACGCCTTCTCGACGCTGCTGTGCACCCCGGCGTCGCTCTCGCAGGAGGTTGGCCTCGCGCTCGGCGCCCAGGCGGGCGAGGCGAGGATCCATGATGTGATCGAAGCCGGCGGCTTGACCCGTTTTCGCCGGGTCGCCGAGACCCCGTTCAACCTCGTCTTCGAGGCCCGGCCGTGACGGCAACCTCAGGCGAAACCGCGCTGACCGCGGGTCCTTCGGGACCCGCGCACGCCGGCCCCCCTGAGCAAAGCCGCGCGCGCTACCCGGACGCCAGCGGCTACGTCGAGCGCGACGGCGTGCCGATCTTCTGGGAGCGCTACGGAAGCGGTCCCGAGACGGTGCTCCTGCTACCGACATGGTCGGTGATCCACTCGCGCGCGTGGAAATTCCAGATCCCCTACCTCGCGCGTCACTTCCGGGTGGTGACCTTCGACGGGCGCGGGAACGGCCGCTCTGGCCGGCCGGCGGGCGCCGAGGCCTACACCAGCGGCCAGTTCGCCGCCGACACCCTGGCCGTGATGGATGCCACCGAGACGCAGGCCGCCACGCTGGTCGCCTTCTCCTGCGGTGCCCTGTGGGCGACGGTTCTGGCCGACGAGCATCCGGAGCGAGTGCAGCGGATCGCCTATATCGGACCGGCGGTCTCGCTGGCTCCCAACCACCCCGAGCGCGACGAGTACGCATTCGACGAGCTGCTGGACACCGACGAGGGCTGGGCGAAGTACAACAGCCACTACTGGCTGCGGGAGTACCGCGACTTCCTGGAGTTCTTTGCCCCCAAGTGCGTCAGCGAACCCCACTCGACCAAGGTGGTCGAGGACTTCATCGGCTGGGCGTTGGACACGACGCCGGAGGTCCTTGCGGACACGACCCGCGGGATCATCCTCGGCGGTCGGGAGCGTTGGCGGAAGCGCTGCGGGAACGTTCGCTGTCCGACGCTGGTGATCCACGGGGACGCGGACCTCGTGCGTCCGCACGCCCAGGGGGCGGCTCTGGCGGAGGCCACGGGCGGCGATCTCGTGACTCTGGAGGGGGCCGGCCATCTGCCCGTCGCGCGGGATCCGGTGAAGATCAACCTGTTGCTGCGTGACTTCGTCTCGGCACCGGGGCCGCCAGCCCGGTGGACGCGCGGCGCCGCCCGAACCAAGCGGGCGCTCTATGTCTCCTCGCCGATCGGCCTCGGACATGCCCGCCGTGACCTCGCGATCGCCACCGAGCTTCGCCGTCGGCATCCCGAGTTGGAGATCGACTGGCTCGCCCAGCATCCGGTGACGGCGGTGCTGGAGGCGGCCGGCGAGCACATCCACCCGGCGAGCGCCCAGCTGGCCAGCGAGTCGACGCACATTCAGTCCGAGGCCAGCGGACACGAGCTGCACTGCTTCCAGGCACTCCGGCGCATGGACGAGATCCTGCTCAGCAACTTCATGGTCTTCCACGACGTCGTCCGCGAACAGGCCTATGACCTGTGGATCGGCGACGAGGCCTGGGAGCTGGATTACTTCCTGCACCAGAACCCCGAGCTCAAGACCGCGTCCTATGCCTGGCTGACCGACTTCGTCGGCTGGCTTTCGATGCCCGGCGGTGACGATCACGAGGCCGCTCTGACCGCCGATCAGAACGCCGAGATGATCGAGCAGATCGCCCGTTACCCGCGCATTCGCGACCGGGCGATCTTCGTGGGCGATCCCGACGACATCGTCTCTGGCCGGTTCGGTCCGGGGCTGGCGGATATCCGACCCTGGACCGAGCAGCACTACGACTTCTCGGGCTACGTCACCGGGTTTGACCCGGACCAGCTCGGCGATCGAAGCGCTCTGCGAGCGCAGCTCGGGTACGGCAGCGACGAGCAGGTATGCGTGGTCACCGTGGGCGGGTCGGGCGTCGGCGAGGCGTTGCTGCACCGGGTTATCGCAAGTTATCCCGAGGCCATGCGCCTGGTTGCGAACCTGCGGATGATCGTCGTGGCGGGGCCTCGTATCGATCCCGCCGCCCTCCCGGTTCCCGACGGCCTAGAGGTCCGTCCGTTCGTCCCCGACCT
>JBAPXO010000774.1:0-3305 GCA_049284255.1 Solirubrobacteraceae bacterium
AGCACATGCTGGAGACCGGCGACTACGTCAAGGTGATCGCCGACGGCGGGATGCGCAACGGCGGCGACATCGCCAAGGCCATCGCCTGCGGCGCCGACGCGGTGATGCTCGGCTCGGCGCTCGCTCGCGCCTACGAGGCGCCTGGTCGCGGCTACAACTGGGGCATGGCGACCTTCCATCCCACGCTTCCGCGGGGGACCCGGGTGGCCACCAAGCAGAACGGCACGCTTGAGGAGATCATTCGTGGCCCCGCTCGTGAGAATGACGGCACCTTCAACCTGATGGGCGGGCTGAGCACCTCGATGGCGACCTGCGGGTACCGGGACATCGCCGAGTTCAACCGCGCCGAGCTGATGGTCGCGCCGGCCCTCCAGACCGAGGGCAAGCATCTTCAGCGCGAGCAGGGCGTGGGGATGGGCGCCGGTGGGCGTGCCGAGACCGTGGGTGTCGCCGATTAGCGACTCGCCGGCTGCTGCGGCTCTCCAGACTCTTGAGGAGTCCGAGGGAGTGCGCGGGGCCCCGGTCGACGACGGGCTGGACGATGTCCGCGCGGCCACCGACGAGGTGGTGGTACTTGACTACGGCGGTCAGTACTCGCAGCTGATTGCGCGCCGGGTCCGCGAATGCGGCGTCTTCTCCGAGCTTTTGCCCCACCACGTGGGCGCCGCCGAGGTCGCCCGCCGCAATCCCAAGGGCGTGATCCTGTCCGGAGGGCCGGCGTCGGTGTACGCCGACGGCGCGCCGCCCCTTGAGCGCGAGCTGCTGGCGCTCGGCGTTCCCGTGCTCGGCATCTGTTACGGAATGCAGCTGCTGGCGCGCGAGCTCGGCGGGGAGGTCCAGGGCGCCGAAGTGGGCGAGTTCGGGCGCTCGCAGCTCACCGTCTCGGAGCCCGGGCGCCTGCTGGCGGGTACGCCGGTGGAGCAGACGTGCTGGATGTCGCACCGGGACACCGTCTTCTCGCCGCCCCCGGGATTCGATGCGCTGGCCTCCTCGACGGCGTCGCCGGTGGCCGCCTTCCAGTCGGTGGCGCGCGACATCTACGGGATCCAGTTCCATCCCGAGGTCGTTCACACCCCGTACGGGCAGCAGGTCCTGACCAACTTCCTCGTGGACGTGTGCGGATGTGACCGAAGCTGGAGCGCGGCGTCCGTGATCGAGGACCAGATCGAGCGCATCCGGGAACAGGTCGGGGAGGGAAGAGCGATCTGCGGTCTCTCGGGCGGGGTGGACTCGAGCGTGGCCGCACTGCTCGTGCACCGTGCCATCGGCGAGAAGCTGACGTGTGTGTTCGTCGATCACGGGTTGATGCGTAAGAACGAGGGCGCTCAGGTCGTCTCGGCGTTCCGCGATCACTTCAAGGTGCCGCTGGTCGCCGTCGACGCATCGGATCGCTTCCTGGGCCGCCTGGCGGGCGTCTCGGATCCAGAGCGCAAGCGCAAGCTGATCGGGGCCGAGTTCATCCGGGTGTTCGAGGATGAGGCGGCCAAGCTCGATGACGTCCAGTTCCTCGTCCAGGGCACCCTCTACTCCGACGTGATCGAGTCGGGCGGCGGCACCGGTGCGGAGACGATCAAGTCACACCACAACGTGGGCGGGCTGCCCGAGGACCTGGAGTTCGAGCTCGTGGAGCCGCTGCGGGCGCTGTTCAAGGACGAGGTCCGCGCGGTCGGAGCCGAGCTGGGCCTCCCCGAGCGCCTCGTCTGGCGCCAGCCGTTCCCGGGTCCTGGCCTGGCGATCCGGATCGTGGGCGGTGAGGCCACGCGCGAGCGCCTGGATACCCTGCGCGAGGCCGACGCCATCCTCCAGGACGAGATCCGCAAGGCCGGCCTGTACCGGGAGCTGTGGCAGTCGTTCTGCGTGCTTCCCGACATCCGCACGGTGGGTGTGCAGGGAGATATGCGGACCTACGGCAACGTGGTCGCGATCCGCGCAGTTACCAGTGATGACGCGATGACCGCCGACTGGGCGCGGCTGCCCTATGACCTGCTCGAGCAGATCGCGTCGCGCATGATCAACGAGATCCGGCCGGTGGGCCGCGTGGTGCTGGACATCACGAGCAAGCCGCCGGGCACGATCGAGTGGGAGTAGCTCCCGGCGTCAGGGTTCGCGGGTGGCACGGTTGGGTCCCAGTAGCCGAGTCATGACCTCGTCGACGTAGGGTCCGACGTCGTCAGGCAGATCGGGTATGGGGAACCAGCGGATCTCAGCCAGCTCGCCGAGATCGATCTCGAGCCGGGGGGCTGCCAATTCGGTGGTGAAAAAGTGCACGGTCTCGCGCCGATGGTTCACGCGCCCGCGCAGCTCGCCCAGCGATTGCCACTCCGCCTGTCCGAGCCCGAGCTCCTCCTGCATCTCGCGACGGGCGGCTGCGAGTGGTGCCTCGCCCCGTTTGAGCCCGCCCCCGGGAAGGTCCCACGCGCGTGAACCGTAGGTGTGGCGGACGAGGAGCACGTGGTCACGATCGACGATCACGCACTTGACGCCATCCATTTCGGGACGCACGATGAACCAGTAGCCCTGGAGCAGCCGAAAGGCCGTGCGATATCCCAGTCGGCGTAACTTGACGCGGAGGGACACCCAGACAGCCTACGCGGACCCACGAGTGGTCTTCCCCGTATCTGCGGGAACGACCACGAGCGCCAACGGGCGGCTATCATCGAGCGAAGGCGCGCGGTTTCGCGCGCCTTACGCGTGCCATGAAGACCTACGTAGCCAAACCTTCCGATCGCGAGCGCAGCTGGCTTGTCGTCGACGCCAACGGGCAGACGCTCGGCCGGCTGGCGACCCAGATCGCGGACGCGCTGCGCGGAAAGCGTAAACCGACCTACACGCCGCACATCGATACCGGCGACTTCGTAATCGTGGTCAACGCCGAGAAGATCGCGGTGACCGGGAACAAGCGCGCCGCCAAGCGCTACTACCGCCATTCGGGCTATCCCGGAGGACTCAAGTCTCGGACTCTCAACGAAATGCTCGAGCGCCGTCCCGAGGAGGTCATCCGGCTCGCGGTCAAGGGCATGCTGCCCCGCAACCGGCTGGCCCGCAAGCAGCTCACCAAGCTCAAGGTCTACGCCGGACCCGATCATCCGCACGCTGCCCAGCAGCCGCAACCGATGGAGACTTCGTCGTGACCGAGTCAGAGCACCCCGAGGACCAGCAGGAGCCGCAGGACCAGCAGCCGTCGGAGGCCGCGGCCGAGGAAGTTCCCGCCGAGGAGACTCCGGCCGAGGAAACCCCCGCCGAGGAGGTCACCGCGGAGGAGGTTCCCGCCGAGACCGCCGAGGAGGCGCCTGCCGCCCCGGTAG
>JBAPXO010000775.1:0-12106 GCA_049284255.1 Solirubrobacteraceae bacterium
GGCTGCGGGCAGCCGGCGCGCGCAGCCACCAGGTGCTTATTTTCGCCTTGGCCGAGGCGAGCTGGCTGTCGGCCGCCGGGCTGCTCACAGGAGCAGCGCTCGGCGTGGCGGCGGCCGCGGTGCTGGCCGGCGCCGCCGGGCTTCCGGCGGGGGCGGTGCTCAGCCACAGCCTGATCACGACTACGGACGCGCTCGTGTTGCTGGGTGGGTGGGTCGCCGCCACGGCCCTGATCGGCTGCGTCCTGCTCCTCCGCGGCGGGCGCGTCGCCGACGTCCTGGCCGTCGCCGCGGTGGCGGCGCTCGCCCTGGCCCTGTCACGCGGAGCCACCACTGGCGGGACGCTGGCGCTGTTGATGGCGCCGCTGACGTGTGTCGCCGCCGGAGCGATCGTGTACCGGTTGGCAGGGGCGATCCTGCGAACCGGCGAACGCGTCTTGCGGCGTGGCCCGGTGGCGCTTCGGCTGGCGATCGTGGGCCTGGCGCGGGCGCCCACCGCGCCGGCGCTCGCAGTGGCGTTCGTCGCGGTCAGCATCGGCCTGGCCGGATTCGCACTCGGATACGGGGCCACCCTCGAGCGCGGCGCCGCCGATCAAGCCGCGCAGTCGGTGCCGCTGGATGCCCGCATCGTCCCCTCACCGGGGTCGACCACGCCGCTCCAGATCGCTCCCCTGAGCCGCTGGCGGGCACTCGCCGGCGGGGGCACCGTGCTCCCGGTGCAGCGCACATACGCCTCCTACGTGCAGGGAGGCGCGGCCAACACTGTGCCCACCCTCGGCATCCCCTCGGATGGGCTGGAATTGATTCATGATTGGCACGCCACCGGTGGGGCGGTGTCGGCGGCCGTGCTCGCGCAGCGGCTCGCACCCCGCGGCCCGGTGAGCAGGCTCGGCCCATCGCTGCCGGCAGGCGACCGGTACCTGAAGCTGCGCGTGTCAGCGACCGCGGGGGTCGAGATCACGGCGGATCTGCTGAGCTCCGATGGCGCCGTGCTCCAGATCCCGCTGGGGCTGGCCGGCGCTGGTCAGCGAGCGCTCTCGGCCAAGCTCCCGCCGGGACCCCATCGGCTCGAGGCCTTCGAGCTCGACGAGCCCGGTGGCGAGGCTGCCACCAACGGCCACCAGCTCGCCGAGAATCAGGCCGCGGCCACCCAGTCGACCTCTACGGTCACTGTGGGACCGCTGTCGGCGGTCAGCGGCACCGGTGCCGCGCGTCGGCTGTCATTGCGCTCGTGGCGGGGGGTGGGCGCGGCGGGCTCGCTCGGGGGTGGGACCGGGGCACCGCGCGTGCTCTTCACAGACAGCGGTGAGGCCGGGATCGTGCGCCCACCCCAGCCCAGCGATAGCCGTCCGGTGCCGGTGGTCGTGGACCCGGTGACCGCGGGTGCGGCCACGCCCACCGGGCAGCTGACGCTGAACGTCGACGGCCAGCCTGTCAGCGCCCAGGTCGTGGGTACGCTCAGGCGGTTTCCGACAACCGGCCCGAGCGGGACCGGGTTCGTGCTCGCAGATGAATCGACTCTGGCCGGGGCGCTCAACGCCTCGCTCCCAGGGCAGGGTCGCCCCGGCGAGTTATGGATCGCCACGTCCGCCCCCGCGAGTCTGGGCGCGGTAGCTCGGGCGGGTGCCCGCGGCGGTCTCGGCGTGTCGGTGCGCGCCGACGTCGAGCGCGCGCTGCGCGATGACCCGATCGCCGACGGCGTGCTCAACGGCCTATTCGCCGCCGCGGCGGTCGCGGCCGCTCTGGCCATGCTGGGCCTCCTGGTCGCGCTCGCGGGCGCGATGCGCGAGCCCCGAGCCGAGCGCGACCTCGAAGCCCAGGGATTGGGACCGCGCCAGCTGCGCGATGAGCTCGGGCTGCGGGTGCTGGCCGCGGGGGTGCTCGGAACGCTCGCCGGGCTGGTGGTGGCCGCCGTACTTACGCGCTTGGCCGTGGCCACCGTCCGGGCCGCCGGCTCCGTGGCCGCTCCCAACCCGCCGCTGACAGCGGTGGCGCCGGTGGCGCAGCTTCTCGGACTCGGGCTGGGGGCGCTCGTTGCCTTCGTCGCGATCGCCTGGCTGGCGACCCGGTTGGCGGTTGCGCGCCAGAGGCCGTTGTGAGCGATCCCGCGGTACAGATTCGCGATGCGTTCTGCATCCACCGTACGGCCCAGGGAGACGCGGCCTCGCTTCAGGGGCTGACGCTCTCGGTGCCGGCCGGCGACCGGGTCTGCGTGCTCGGACCCAGCGGCGCGGGCAAGACAACCCTGTTGCAGGTGATCGCCGGCCTCCAGCGCCCTTCGGCGGGCGAGGTTCAAGTTCTCGGCCGCGACGTGGGGCGACTCTCGCGCCGGAGGTGCTCCGAGCTCCGCCATCGCCACATCGGCTTTCTGCACCAGCACGCCGAGCGCGCCCTGTCGCCGGAGCTCCGCGTCGAGGAGGCGGTCGGGCTACCGCTCGCGCTGCGGGGTGTCGCCCGGAGGACGGGACGACACCGGATACATGAACTTCTCCAGGCCGCCGGCTTGGCGGACCGAGCGAGAGCATTTCCCCGAGAGCTCTCAGGCGGGGAGCGCCAGCGGGCGGCCGTGTGTGCCGCGCTCGTTCATCGCCCGGCCCTGCTCCTCGCCGACGAGCCGACCGCCGAGCTCGACCCGGCCTCGGCCGCGGCCATCACGGCGCTGCTGCACGGTCTGGCGGTCGAGGCGGGGGCGACGCTGATCGTCGTCTCCCACGACGCATCGATGGCCGAGGCGGCCGACCGCGTGCTGCGCATCCGTGACGGCCGCGTGGTCGAGGATCAGGGCGCGCTGGTTGTCGGAGCAGGCGGGTGGCTGCGCCTCGACGAGGACCTGCTGGCCTCGGGGGGGATCTCGCGCCGGGCCACGGCTCGTGCCAGCCCCAGCGGTCTGCTCCTGACCCCGACGCCCGAATACCCGGATGTGCCGAGTGTGGCCCCGGGCCCGTTGCCTTCGGGTCGCCGGCGGCGCGCGGTGCGCGTCGCGCTGCATGCCGTGTGCCGCACGCGCGGCGTCGGCGGGGCGCGGCGAACGGTGATCGACGGGATGACGCGCGAGTTCGCACCGGGCCGGCTGACGCTGGTGACCGGGCGCTCGGGCACGGGCAAGACAACCCTGCTGGAGCTCGTCGGTCTGCTCGCCGCGCCGACCGCCGGAGAGCTCGTCCTCGACGGCCAGCCCACCGGGTCGCTGGATGGGGAGCGGCGCGCGGCGCTGCGGCGCGCGATGATCGGCTACCTGCCCCAGGAGCCCGTGCCGGTCGGGTTTCTGAGCGCAGAGGAGAACGTCTCGCTGGCTCTGCGCATCCGGGGGCGGGAGCCCAGAGAGGCGGCCACCAGCGCCCATGAGGCACTGACCGCCGTCGGACTGATCGCGATACGCCGCCAGCGCGTCGCCCGCCTCTCCGCGGGCGAGGCCCAGCGCGTCGCCGTGGCCCGTGCGCTGGCGTGCGCGGACGGGCTGCTGGTCCTCGACGAGCCGACATCGCGCCTCGACGAGGCAAGCGCCACGGCGGTGGGCGATCTGCTGTGCCGAGCTGCCACGGATGGGCAGACCGTGATCTGCGCAAGCCACGATCCTCAGCTCATCCGCCGGGCCGACGATGTCGTCGAGCTCGGCGGCCGGGTGGGTCCGGTCCACTAGGGTTCGCTTGGTGAACATCCGGCCGTAGTTCGAACGCCAATGTGCACGGCCGGTCAGCTACCGAAGCGACGAGGGAGGCCGAATGTCAACGACGCAGGAGACACGTCAGCAACTGCTCATCGGGGGAAGCTGGACCGACGCGCAGTCGGGCCGCAGCTACGAGCAGTCGTTCCCCTTCACCGGGGATGCCGTGGGCTCGGCCGCCGCGGCCGGCCGCGAGGATGCGCGGGCCGCCGCCGACGCCGCCCAGAGCGCGTTTGCGGATTGGTCGACAAGCGCTCCCGGCGCCCGGCGCCAGATCCTGCTCAAGGCCGCCGACCTGCTTACCGAGCGCCAGGAGGAGATCGCCCAGCTGGTCACCGAGGAGACCGGCGGGGTGTTCGGCTGGGGGATGTTCAACTGCGCGCTCGCCGCTGGGATGATGCGCGAGGCCGCCGCCCAGACCTATGGCCTGGTGGGCGAGGTGATCCCCTCAGACGTTCCCGGGAAGCTGGCGATGGGCGTACGCCAGCCCGCGGGCGTCGTCCTGGCCGTCGCTCCATGGAACGCGCCCGTGATTTTGTCGACACGCTCGGTGGCGACCCCGCTGGCCTACGGCAACACAGTCGTGCTCAAGGCTTCCGAGCTGTGTCCGCGGACCCACGCCGCCGTGGCGCGCGTCCTTCAGGATGCCGGCCTTCCCGACGGAGTGATCAATCTGATCACCAACGATCCCGCCGACGCCGGCGACATCGTCGACGAGCTGATCGCCCACCCCGCGGTGCGGCGGATCAATTTCACGGGTTCGACCAAGGTGGGGCGGATCATCGCCGAGAACGCGGGACGCCATCTCAAGCGCGTGCTGCTCGAGCTCGGCGGCAAGGCGCCAATGGTCGTGCTCCAGGACGCCGATCTAGACCGCGCTGCGGCTGCCGCCCATTTCGGCGCCTTCTTTCATCAGGGCCAGATATGCATGTCGACCGAGCGGATCGTCGCCGACAGGGCGATCGCCTCAGATCTCGCGCAACGGATCTCGGAGCGCGCCCAGGCATTGTCCGTGGGCGATCCACGTGACGCCGAGACTCAGATCGGCCCGCTCATCAATGACGCTGCGCTCGAGCGCGTCACCGGCCTGGTGCAGGACGCGGTGTCGAAGGGCGCGAACGCGCTGTGCGGCGCCAGCTCCGAGGGTCGCTGCTACGCCCCGACGGTGCTCGCGGGGGTGACGTCGGAGATGCGCCTTTACGGCGAGGAGTCATTCGGCCCGCTGGTGAGCGTGATCGAGGTCGATGGTCCCGACGACGCTGTACGCGTCGCCAACGACACCGAGTATGGCCTCTCGGCGGCCGTGTTCAGCGAGAACGTCCCGGCGGCACTCGAACTCGCGCAGCGAATCGAGAGCGGCATCTGCCACATCAATGACACCACGGTCCAGGACGAGCCCCAGATGCCCTTCGGGGGCGTCAAGGCCAGCGGCTGGGGCCGGTTCGGCGGGCGGGCCGCGCTCGAGGAGTTCACCGAGCTGCGGTGGATCACCGTCCAGGAGCTGCCGCGGGAGTACCCGATCTGAAAGCGGGGTCCCGCGGGCGCGCGTACTACGAGGGCCGCATGCCTCCGTCGATCAGGATCGACTGATTGGTTATGTAGGCGTTGGCGACCACCGACGCGATGAGGTCGGCGACCTCCTCGGAGGTTCCCAGCCGCCCGACCGGAATCCGCGCCGACAGCTCGTCGCGTGCCGGCTGGCCTGAGGGCATCATGTCGGTGGCGATCAGCGCCGGCGCGACAACGTTGACGGTCACACCCCTCCCCGAGGCGAACTGCGACAGCGAGTGCGCGAGGCCGTGCAGACCGGCCTTCGAGGCCGCGTAATGGGGGCCGACGATGCCGCCGGTGTAGGCCGCGACCGAGGACAAGAGGACGATGCGCCCAAAGCCGCGCTCGAGCATTGCGCCGATCGCCTCGCGGCAGAGGAGAAACGGTGCGCGCAGGTTGATCGCCATGAAGCGGTCCCAGTCCTCGGGGCTGACCTCACGCGGGTCCTGCTGGGCGAGGTCGTTGACGCCGGCGTTGGCGATCAGGATGTCGACCCCTCCGAGCTCACGATCGACCTCGGCCACGAGCTGCGCCGCGGCCTCGACCTTGAACAGATCGGCCGCGAAGGTCGCGGCCCTCCGCCCCAGGTCGCGGACCTCGGAGGCCACGCGCTCGGCTGCCTCGGCGTCGCTGTGGTACCCGATGGCGACATCGTGTCCGTCGGCCGCCAGGCGGCGAGACGTCGCCGCGCCGATGCCGCGTGAGCCTCCGGTGATCAAAGCCACGCTCACGCCTCGAACATAGCTCGCCCCCCAGGGGCGACCCCGAGGCCGCGGTGTCCTTCAGACGGAGGAGCGGGCGGGGCCGGCAGCGGCCAAGCGGGCGCGGCGTGCTCGCTTGTCCGCGAACATCACGGCGTCGGCGCGACGCAGCAGACTGTCGGCGTCGCCGGCGTCTGCCGGGTACACCGAACGGCCGACGCTGACGTCGAGGCTGACCTCGCGCCCGCCGATCGAGAACGGCTCTCGGAAGCTGGCGAGGATCCGCGACTTCACCTTGTCCATGTCCGATTGGGTTGGCGCCACCAGGAGGACCGCGAATTCGTCGCCGCCCAGCCTGGCGACCACGTCGTCGGCCCGGGTGCTCTGCGTGAGCCGCTGCCCGACCGCCATCAGCAGGGCGTCGCCGGCGTCGTGGCCGAGCTCATCGTTGACCGGCTTGAACTGATCGAGGTCGATGTAGAACAGCGCCACCTGTTCAGAGCGCTCGCGAGCACGGTGTACGGCGGCTCGGAGCTCGGTCGTGAACTGGAGGCGGTTGGCCAACCCCGTCAGCTGGTCGTGGAGCGCCTGATGGGTGATCAGGTCCACGAGCCGGCCGTTCTGCAGGGCGGTCGTCCCCTGGGCGGCGACGCCGGAGAGACGGTCAAGCAGATCGGCTGACGGACTCAGTCGCTCCGGTCCGTCGGTCACGGCCACGACGAGGACGCCCAGGAGCTGGGTCGGCGTCGCCAGGGGGACCAGGATGGTGGCGGCGTGGCCGAGACCGGTGAAGAGCTTCCCGAGGGCGGGGTCGCCGGTCCGGCGATCGATGAAGATCGGGTCGGGACTTGGATTGGCAACCAGCCGCTCGAGCGCGTCGCCCGAGGTCGGCGACCAGTGCACGAGGTCGTCGTCGGGCCGGGCGGCGTAATTGGAGTTCCCGGCGGCGTGCCGGACGAGCTCGTGGCGTCCCGGATCCCAGATGTAGACCCCGATCTTGTCGCAGTCGACCACCAACGGAACCGAATCGGCGAGCCGTTGCGCGATCTCCGCGGTCGTGCCGGCGACGGAGAGCGCGCGGGCGAGCTGCAGCAGGGCGCTCGATTGCCCGTATCGCCGGCGGGCCTCGAGCAGGGCGCTGGCGCTGTCCAAGGCGCTCGCCGCATACCGGGCGTAGACCTCGAGCAGCTCCCGCTCCTGAGGAAAGAACTGCACGTCCTCGGGATACGTGGCCAGGAGCCGGCCGTAATCGTTTCGGTTCGATCGCACCGGTACGACCAGCCACGAGGCGGGGAGCTCCGCGGGGTGGCTGTCGAGCATGCGCTCGGCGTACTCCCCGACGAGCTCCTCGTCGAAGCCGTGGTGGTGACAGTGCAGCTCGCCGCCCGGGGTCATCCGTACCGCCAGCAGATGCCGGGGGGCGCGGACCTCGATCGCCGCCCGCTCGGCAATCCGCGCGAGCACGTCATCGACGTCACCGGCGCTGATCAGATCCGCGGCAGTCTGGAACATGCTGTGCAGACGCTCTCGCATGGCGCCGAGCTGCTCGCGCAGCTGCTCGATCTGCTCTGACGACTCCCCGGAGGCGATCTCGTCGGTGGCGGTCCAGGTGATCCTGTACTCGCACGCGGGGGCACCGTAGGCCGCGCACCGCTCATGGGAGACCTCAGCGGGCGGTAGGCCGAAGAGCACGGTGGGCTGCGAAAGCAAGCCAGAGGTCCAGGCGCAGTGATGGATATTTCGCGGGAAGCCTTCGACGGGCGTGGCGACGATCTCCGCGAACCCCGGTCCGCAATCGCCCGCCTCGAGGGTGGCCACGGTGCTGTACTTCGTCGCGGTGGTCGCGATCTGGCGGTAGACATTCTCCGGCGAGCCCAGGGAGCGGAGCAGCGTCGCCACCGGCGAGCCGTGCAGGCGCCTCACCGCCTCGGCCCCGACCATCCGCGCGAACTGTGGGTGATGGGTTACCCAGGCGCCCGCCCGCAGCAGGCCGATGCCCTCGTCGTAGGAGACCCAGTTGGCGATGTCCAGCAGCTCGGACGCTGGCCGGTGCACGTGCGCCTTCTCCAGCAGCTCGGCGACCGCTTGGTCACCACCATAGTCGTGCACGCAGCCCAGCAGGACCGCTGTCATCGAACACGAGAAGTGGCTTCCGGGAGAGCGCTCGTGGTCCCCGGGTTCCCCGGTCGCGGGCGCTCGATCGGGAGTCATGCCGGGGTTATCGGTCATATCGGCAGCGTCGGGATCCGTAGTTCTCCACGAGCGCGGGGGCGCAAACTACGGGGTCGGGACCGGCGGCCGAGGGGTTTGCGCTCGGGCACGTCGTGAGCGATGCTGTTGGCCTCGACAAACCGCTGCAAAGGATCAACGTGAGCACTTCAGAGACCACGAAGCTTGTCACTGACATCGCCGGCCTGGCCGAGCTGGTGGGGACCACGGCGGGTCCCACGCCCTGGCAGGTCATGGACCAGGACCGGGTCAACCTGTTCGCCGACGCCACAGATGACCACCAGTTCATCCACGTCGACGTCGAGCGTGCCAAGCAGACGCCGTTCGGCGGGACGATTGCCCACGGCTACCTGACGCTGTCGCTGCTCGCCCCCTTGCTGGCCGAGATGGTGGAGGTCAGCGACGCCAAGATGGGCGTCAACTACGGCCTGGACAAGGTCCGCTTTCCCGCCCCGCTGCCCGTCGGCGCTGAGTTCCGCGCGTCATCGGAGCTGCTCGAGGTAAAGGAGGTCGGCGGCGGTGTGCAGATCAAATCCCGCGTCACCGTCGAGGTCAAGGGCTCGGAGAAGCCCTGCTGTGTCGCCGAGGCCCTGGTCCGCTTCTACGGCTGAACCTGGGTGACGACTGGTCCTTAAAGTGAGAGCGCCCCGGAACCGGCGGGATATGAGGCCGGACTCGGGGCGCGCTCGAGGGAGGAGAGGTACTGCGTCGCTCATGATGACACGCACTCCCTAGAAGTCCAAGACGAGGTTCCAAGCCAACTTATAATCAATCCTTATGGATCTGCGCCAGCTCCGCTACCTGGTTGCGCTCGCCGAGGAACTGAACTTCACGCGGGCGGCAGCCAGCGAGCACATCGCCCAGCCCGCTCTCTCCCAGCAGATCCGCCGCCTCGAGGACGAGCTCGGTCTCGCCCTCGTGGAGCGCACGACGCGCCACGTCGCCCTTACCGACGCCGGCGAAGTGCTGGTCGTCCGCGCTCGAAGAGTGCTGGCCGAGCTCGAATCCGCGCACACCGAACTCGAGGCGCTGCGCGGCATGTACACCGGACACGTGACGATCGGTGCTATGCACACGATGGGACCGATCGACTTGTCACTGGTGCTGGCGCGGTTTCGCGAGCTCCATCCCGACGTGGGCCTCACGGTGCGCGAGCAATCGAGCGAGGAGATGGCCGAGATGCTGCGCGACGACGAGCTCGATCTCGCCTTCCTCTCGGTCACCGAGCGCGTGGAGTCACACGGCCTGGGGCTGTATCAGCTCGTCTCAGAGGAGCTGGTCGTGCTCCTTCCCAAAGGTCACCCCCTGGCCCGCCGGCGCCAGGTGCGGATGGCCGACCTCGCGGGCGATGAATTCATCAGCTTCCGCGAGGGGGCCCGGCTGCGCGAGCTGCTCCTGTCCGCCGCTCGCGAGGCCAACTTCGAGCCGCGGGTGACGCTCGAGTCAAACGAGAGTCAGCGCGTCCGGCGACTGGTATCCCGTGGACTGGGGGTGGCGATCCTCCCCCGCTCAGACGCCGTCGGCCCCGGCGCCGAGGTCGCGGTGGCTTCGCTCGTCGACCCGGCCCTACGCCGAGACATCACCCTCGCCTGGCGCGAGGGTCGCCGCCATGCGCCCGCCGCTGCGGCCTTTTTGGAGCTCGCCCGCGCGACTTTCGGAGCCGCCGAGACCGACACGGCCGGGCAAAAGCTCTACTTTTAGGTTGCGAAAAGCCGGAATCGGGTAGCACGGCCCTTACGTGTCGTCGCGTGGCCGCCGAAGGGCACGCTGAACAAGGAGTCCCGATGCTGACTGGTCGTATCGCCCGCCTGCCGCTTGCGCTGCTCACCGCGGCGATCATCGCTGCCGCTGCGGCGACACCGGCACTCGCCAAGAGCATCCCCGGGACCTCGGCGTTCAACGTCCGTGGCGCCACTAAGACCGGCGCGCTGCACGCCCGGTCGATGTCGTTCGCCCTGTCACTCGCGCCTCGGCACGAAGCTGCGCTGAACGCGCTCGTCGCCAAGCCGCACGCGGCGCTCAGCCACGCCCAGTTCAACTCTCGTTTCGCGCCTTCGACCGCCACGGTCAAGAAGGTCCGCAGCTGGGCCAAGACCAATCAGCTCACGGTCACATCGGTGGCCGCGAACCGGCTCGTGGTCAACCTGCGCGGGAACTCGACTGCCGTGGCGCGTGCCTTCTCAACCCACTTCGCGACATTCCACTCTTCCGCCAACGGCAGCTACTTCGCCGTGACCAAGAACGCCCGCGTCCCCCGTAGCTTCGCCTCCTCGGTGGTCGCGGTGCTCGGTCTCTCGAGCCTCTCCAAGGTCAGCGTTCCGCATCCGGCGGTGCGCTCGGCAACCGACCTCAACAAGGTGACCTCGACCCTGACGGCGGCGACGGGGACCGCCGCCGGGACGCTGTCCAAGCTCGGCGTGACCCCGCCCTCCTTGTCGTCGATCGCCTACCCCAGCCAGTACGACCCGCAGCAATTCTGGTCGATGTACGACGCGCCGTCGAGTGCCACGGGCACTGGCCAGCAGCTGGCGATCATCACCGAGGGTGACCTCAGCCAGCCCAAGAAGGACCTGGCGACATTCGAGTCCAAGTTCGGGCTGCCGACCGTGACGTGGAATCAGATCGACGCCGAGACGCCGGGCACCGACACCTCGGGTGACGACGAATGGGACCTCGACAGTCAGTACTCGACGGGCTTCGCGCCCGGGGTCACCCAGCTCGACGTCTACGTCGGAGCATCGCTCAACGATGACGACATCCTGACCACGGTCAACAAGTGGGTGAGCGACGACATCGCCAAGCAGGGCAGCTTCTCGGCCGGCGAATGTGACCTGCTCTCCGACGTCTCGGGATTCACCGCGGGCCTGGACAACACGCTGAAGGCGGCCGTCGCCAACAAGCAGACGATGTTCTTCTCAAGTGGTGACACCGGTTCGCAGTGCCCGGCAATCACCGGCGTCAACGGCGTTCCCGCCGGGATCCCCGACACGAATTACCCGGCTTCGAGCCCCTACGGCATCGGCGTCGGCGGCACGAGCGTCCTGTCGCCCACCGGGCCGACCGAGATCGGGTGGTATGCCGGTGGCGGTGGCTTTAGCCCGATCGAGTCGGCGCCCGCGTTCCAGTCAAGCACCAAGGTGCTCGGAGTCGCGCCCATGATCCGTCGCGGTGTCCCGGACGTCAGCCTGGACGCCGACCCCGAGAGCGGCTACGAGGTCATCGTGTCGGGCTCCGAGGAGGTCATCGGCGGAACCAGCGCCAGCGCCCCCTCCTGGCAGGGCATCTGGGCGCGCGTCGAGGGTGCCAAGGGCAACGTGGGATTCGCAGGCCCGATCCTCTACAGCACCGAGCCTTCGACGGCGTTCCACGACATCACCATCGGCGACAACGGGCTCTATCCCGCCGGCCCCGGATACGACCTCGTTACGGGGCTCGGGACGCCTGATATCGCGAAACTCGTAGCGGGCGCGTAGGACGGCCGAAGGGTGGCTTGACCACTGCCGACCGCGCTCTGGTCGGCTGCGGTCGTGCGAGGTCGTTGTCGCGTTCGCGCGAGTGGCAATGGGTCAAGCCACCCTCGGCCTCGTCCGCTCCCCGCCAACCGCAGCGGGTTCGTGAAACAAATGTCGGTCGAATGCGTAAATAAATAGCGCTCGGGATACCCCCTTATGGGGGATGGAGCTGCCGCCTTGCGCTCCTTAAGCACTCCGTAAGTCTTGTTCGACAACCATCGAACAAGTGGTATTATTAGTGGCGGAGAAAACCCATGCGAAACACGGAGATAGTTCTGAAACCTCTTGATACCGACGCACGCGAGGCCCAGGGCCACGAGCGTCACGAAACCAATCCACGCCCGCGCTCTCGTGGCGAGCATGGCGCGGCGGGTACCCCGCCGCGTCGGCGCCAGAGCCGGCGGCGTGTCCCGCGCTCGGGTGAGCATCGCCCGGGCAGCGACGCGCGGGCG
>JBAPXO010000776.1:0-1570 GCA_049284255.1 Solirubrobacteraceae bacterium
GCGCTCGACAGCGCCGGAGACCGCGCCATCTATGACGAGATGCTGACGATGGCCGCCGGCGAAGGTATGAGCGTGCTCTTCTCGAGCGGTGACTGGGAGGACAACTACACGCTGACGGGCGTGACCTCGCCGACGTTCCCGGCGTCGAGCCCGTACGCGACCGGTATCGGCGGCACCACGCTCGCGATCGGCTCGGACGCGAGCCGGCTTAACGAGTACGGGTGGTCGACCGCCCGCAGCTTCCTGTGCAACGCCGCCTATGTGGCCGCCGGCGGCTGCACCGCAAGCCAGGAGGGGAAGTGGCTCCCGATCGACCTTGCTCTCGACGGGGGCTCGGGCGGCGGGACGAGCTCGGTCTATCCGCAACCGTCCTATCAGGCGGGCGTAGTGCCGACATCGCTGTCGGAGGCCCACTCCTCGACCCCGATGAGGGTCGAGCCCGATATCTCGATGGATGCCGACCCGGCGACCGGGATGCTCGTCGGCGAGACTCAGACGTTCCCGGACGGAACGTATTACGACACGTACCGCATCGGAGGGACGAGCGTCGCTTCCCCCCTGATGGCGGGAGTGGTCGCTCGAGCCGATCAGACAGCGGGACGCGCGCTGGGGTTCCTAAACCCCGCGCTCTACTCGCTTTCGGGTAATTCGAACGCGATCTATGACGTCTTGCCCGCGGGCAAGCTCGACCAGTCGCGCGCCGACTTTGCCAATCAGGTCGACGCTAGCGACGGGTACCTGTATACGACCCGGATCATCGACTACGAAGGCCTGGAGCAATACTGCGCGACGACCGCCGCGAGCAGCTGCACGACGCAGCAGCTGACCCAGCACGTCACGCAGGGCTACGACAACATGACCGGCCTGGGAGCTCCCAACTCGGGGTTCGTGACAGCCATCGCGGGCGCCGGCAAGTAGGCGCCACGCCGGGACGGGCGGGGTGCGCCGCGGCGCACCCCGCCCACCGGCTACCCGGTCGGGCTACAGGTTGACCGCCACGTACTTGGTCTCCAGGTACTCCTCGATCCCCTCGGGTCCGCCCTCGCGACCGAAGCCTGACTGCTTGACCCCGCCGAACGGCGCCTGGGCGTTTGAGACCATGCCCTGGTTGAGGCCGATCATTCCGGTCTCGAGCCCCTCGCACACCCGCAGAGCGCGCTTGAGATCGTTGGTGAACACGTAGGCGACGAGGCCGTACTCGGTGTCGTTGGCGGCCGCGATCGCCTCGTCCTCATCGGAGAAGCCCTTGACGGGGGCCACCGGACCGAAGATCTCCTCAGTGAGCAGCCGCGCATCGTCTGGAACATCGGTGAGCACGGTCGGGTTATAGAAGTAGCCGGCGCCGTCGCGTGCCTGCCCGCCGACGACGGCGTGGGCGCCGTGGCCGATGGCGTCCTGCACGAGCTCGGAGACCTTGCTGCGCTGGTCCTCATCGATCAGCGGACCGACCTCGACGTCCTCGTCCACGCCCCGGCCGAGCTTCATCGCGCCCATCTTTTCGGCCAGCTTCTCGGCGAACTGGTCGGCCACCGCGCCGGCGACGTGGAAGCGGTTGGCCGATGTGCAGGCC
>JBAPXO010000777.1:0-8833 GCA_049284255.1 Solirubrobacteraceae bacterium
GGCCTCACCTACCCCGAGGCGATCATCGAGTACTGGGTTGTGTGGTGGATGGCGATCTGGACCAAGGTCGTGATCCTGCCGCTGATCTCGCTGAGCTGGGTCGAGGACGCTGGAGAATTCAGGTCGACCGAGTGGTCGGTGTCACCCGAGTACCTGCCGCTGCC
Organism: Solirubrobacteraceae bacterium; assembly: GCA_049284255.1. Classification (GTDB taxonomy): domain Bacteria; phylum Actinomycetota; class Thermoleophilia; order Solirubrobacterales; family Solirubrobacteraceae; genus Palsa-465. The sequence goes on from JBAPXO010000777.1 coordinate 165, forward strand.
CGTGACCGCCTTCACTCCCGTGCAGGAAGGCTCCGGGCCGCCGCCGCTGGCCCGCAAGTTCTCCGCGGCGGTGATCGATATCCCCGAGGAGCTGCGCCGGGCGCCGAGCCCCTCAGGGATACACCGGATGCCGACCGGGCCACCGCCTGCCTGATGTGCGCCTCACCCTCCGTGGGACCGGTGGGTTTGAGCCGTGAGCAATGCACCTGAGGCCTCGGCTCTAGCGTCATCCAAGCCGCCGCCCCGCTCTCGGCTGGCGGTCTACTACTCGGTTCTCATCCTTGTCGTCGCCGCCGTCGTGTCGGTGGTGATCTCGGCCGGCAAGGATAAGCACGGAGAACCCGCGATCGCCGGCGGCTACACCGTTGCCAGCGGCAAGGCCTGCCTGTCGATGAGGCTCCAGATCGCCCAGTCGGGTCAGTACGTCTCCTTCTCCAACGCCCAGAGCACGGTGAGCGGCGACCTCACCCTCAAGCACTCTCGCCTGACCGGCACCGTCACCTGCGTCGGCAACGCCAAGCAACCGATCGATGCCCGCTTCGTCAACGGGCAGATGCTCGGCACGCTGGGCGCGCAGCCCGTGTCCGCGACGCTGACCAGCGATCCCCCGCCCCCGGGCGCCCCCACGCCGCGTATCCCCGGTTCAATTGCCGGGAAGTACACGCTCGCGCCGAGCTCGGCCTGCCTGGGCACGAGCCTGACCATCACGGGATCCGGCTCGGCTTTCAGGGTGCAGGCCGCCCAGAAGGCCGGTACGGGTGTCGTCGGTTATCGCAAGGGCGTCCTCGCGGGCAAGGTGGCCTGCGAGCACGGCGGTCGCGAGGTCGTGACCGGTACGGCCGCCGGCCGCGCGATCAGCCTCGTCCTCACACCGGCGCCGGGTGTCCTCAAGAGCCCGCCCGCCGCGACGCTGTCGGCCACGTTGACGCGAAGCGCCGATGACACGGTGGTGGCGTTCTTCTTGGCGGCGCTCGTGGTGATGCTGTTCGCGCGACTGTGCGGGAGCATCATGCCCAGGCTCGGTCAGCCTCGGGTCATGGGCGAGGTGCTCGGCGGCATCATCCTCGGCCCGACGGTGTTCGGCGCGCTCGATCCGGGCCTGCAGAGCACCCTGTTCGCCTCAGACATCGTGCCCTACATCGGGGTGGCGGCCAACCTCGGCTTGGTCTTCTACATGTTCCTGATCGGCCTCGAGGTGGATTTCACCCAGCTCCGCGGCCGGGTGACCACGACGCTGGCGATCTCCAACACCGGCCTCGCAGTTCCGATGATGCTGGGAATGGCGAGTGCGTTGCCGCTGTACAGCGTGCTCGCCCCCGACACGCGCTTCCTCGCGTTCGCGGTGTTCGTCGGCGTCTCGATGTCGGTGACGGCGTTTCCCGTGCTCGCGCGGATCATCTCCGAGCGGCGGATGCTCAAGACGCCGCTGGGAACCCTCGCGCTGTCGGCCGCGGCCGTCGACGATGTCTCGGCGTGGGTTCTGATCGCGCTTGCCGTGGCGATCGCCGGCGCGGGCACCGCGGGCGACGTGATCGAGACGATCGTGCTGGCTGCCGTCTTCGTTGCCTTCATGGCGATCGCCGTCCGCCCGCTTCTGGCCCGGGCCGCCGTCGCCTACGACGAGCTGGGGCGGCTGCCGGGAACGTGGTTGACGATCATCTTCGCGGGCGTCCTGCTGTCGGCCACGCTGACCGACAAGATCGGCGTGGCGGTGATCCTGGGGGCGTTCGTGATGGGCCTCGTGATGCCCCGCCATGCCGGGCTCAGCCAGGAAGTCACCCAGCGCGTCGAGGACTTCGTCCTCACCCTGCTGCTGCCGCTGTACTTCGCCTACACCGGCCTGCGCACCAATGTGGGCCTCCTGGGCCAGGGAGATCTGCTGCTGATCACGCTCGGCTTGGTGGCGATCGCGATCTTGGGCAAGTTTGGCGGGACGCTCCTCGCCGCGCGGACGATGAGCCTGCCCTGGCGGGAGTCGTCGGCGCTGGCCACCCTGATGAACACGCGGGGACTGACCGAGCTGATCGTCCTCAATATCGCTCTGGATGACGGCGTCATCTCGCCGGCTCTGTTCACAGCCCTGGTCGTGATGGCGATCGTGACGACGCTGATGACGGGACCGCTGATGAAGCTCATCGACCCCAAGAATCGCTTCGGGACCCCGCCCGAGGAGGAGCTAGCAGCAGCGCCCCGCCTCGAGGTCGAGGACGTGGCGCCACCTTCCAAAGCGATCCTCGTCGCACCCCAGTCCGATGCTGCCCTGGTGCCGCTCCTCTCGCTCGCGGCTCCACTCGCCCGCTCCGAGCCGCCGCGGGAGCTGATCCTCGCCCGGCTGGTCCCACCGCCTCGAGGATCGACGGTCCGCGGCGGCCTGCAGACCGAGGCGCATCAGGTCCAGGAGGCCTCCGACGAGGTCCAGCGCGCCCGTCTGACGCTGCTCGACGAGGGGCTCTCCTCGCGTGCGGTGGCCTTCGCTTCGGCCGACCCCGGACAGGATCTGGCCCGGATGTCGGCCTCCGACGAGATCGACCTCGTGCTCCTGGACGGCCGCCGCCCGCTGCTCGGCGACGGCGTGCCACGGGAGGGCGTCGGCGAGGTGCTCAACGAGGCGCCGTGCGACGTGGCCGTCTTGGTGGCTCGCGAAGGCGTCGAGGTGGCGCCGAGCCCGGGGTCGCTCGTGATGGTGCCCTTCGGGGGCGCCGAGCACGATTGGGCGGCGCTCGAGCTTGCCGCCTGGCTGTGCGCGGCGACCGGGGCCTCGCTGCAGCTCCTCGGGCCGCCCGGTAAGGGACCCGATGGCCGCGACGCTGGTCACATGCTGGCCAACGCCGCGCTGCTGGTGCAGCAGTACGCGGGCGTCGCCGCCACGGGCGTGGTCGCCGAGCCCGGACGCGAGGGGATCGTCTCGGCCGCATCGCAAGCCGGCCTGCTCGTGATCGGACTCTCGGAGCGCTGGCGCAAGGAGGGCCTCGGCGACGTCAGGCGAGCCATCGCCCGGTCAGCCCCGGCGCCGATCGTTTTCGTCCGGCGCGGCGAGCGTCCTGGGGCGCTGGCCCCCGCCACCGATGCCACCCGTTTTGCCTGGTCCACGGCCGGTATGGAGCCGATGCGGAGCTTCAGCCGCTCCTTCAGCTTCGTGCCCCCGCCGCGCAACGAGCCCTGACTCCGACCAGTTTTGTCGTCGGGTCTCTGTGCAGAGAGCGCCTCCAGGCTTTGCAAGCGCCGGGAAATAGCTTATTCTCCATAGAGGTCGGGCTGCTGTCAGACCGGCTAAGGACGGCGGGCGACTCCAAGAAGAGGGCAATGACCTATCAGACGACAGACGTCGTGAGCGACAGCTTGATCGGATCCCATATCGGGGATTACCACGTTGATGCAAGGATCGGCGAGGGCGGGATGGGCACGGTCTATAAGGGCACTGCGCCCGACGGCTCGCCCGTGGCGCTGAAGGTCGTCAAGCGCGACTACGCGCGCGACGAGACCTTCAGGCGCCGCTTTGAGCGCGAGGCCCGGATTGCGCAGACGGTCCGCAACCCGCACGTGGTCCCGGTGCTCGACACCGGCGTCCAGGACGACATCCCCTACCTCGTGGCCCGTTATATCGACGGCTGCTCACTCGAGGACAAACTCCGGACAGAGCACACCCTCGACGTGCCCACGACGGTCGCCATCACCGCGCAGGTCGCAAACGGGCTCGAAGCGCTTTGGGCAGCGGGCACCGTGCACCGCGATGTCAAGCCGGGGAACATTCTCATTGACTCTCACGGCAAGGCGTTCATCACCGACTTCGGTCTGGCCAAGGACAACCAGGGGAGCGTGCTGACGCTGCCGGGGCAGGCGCTCGGCTCGGTGGACTACATGTCGCCCGAGCAGATCCGGGGAGAGCCGTTGACCGCTTCGACGGACGTGTATGCCCTCGGTTGCGTCGTCTTCGAGTGCCTGCACGGCCAGCCGCCATTCGCCGACCGCCAGGGCATGCGGGTCCTGTGGGCCCACCTCCAGGACGAGCCGCCGGATCTGTGCGCCGGGCGCAGCGACGTCGTGCCGCGCCTCGGAGAGGCCTGGAAGGCCTCCATGGCCAAGGAGCCGGCCGAGCGCCCGGAAAGCAGCGTCGCCTTCGCGATCTCCCTGGCCGAGGCCGCGGGCTATCGCATCCTGACCGCTTAGGCCGCCGGAGCGCTCGCCGCCGGCGCGCTCTCCGTGGCTGCCGTCTGCTCGTCGTCGGAAGGCTCTTCGGGCACCGACCAGAGCTTGACCAGCCCGACTCGTCCGCGGATCTCGGTTTCCTTGACGAACACGAGATCCTCTGGGGGCTGCATGAGTGCCTCGCGGGTGGAGTCGGCGAGCAGCAACTGGTAGCCACTTCCCTTGGTCAGGGACTCGATTCGTGAGGCCGAGTTGGTCGTGTCCCCGACTGCGGTGTACTCAACGCGCCGCTCCGAGCCGACATGGCCCGACATGACATGACCGCTGTTGAGCCCGATGCCCATCCGGAAGCCGTCGCCCAATCCTTCATCGCGCAGCCACTGGTTAAAGCGCGGAAGCCGCTCGCCGAGCATCTCACGTGCGGTCGCCAGCGCCCGGTCGGCGTGATCTTCCTGGACGAGCGGCGCTCCGAAGACGGCCATGATCCCGTCGCCCATGTAGGCGACCAGGGTGCCGCCATGATCGAGAATGGCGTCGCTCATCTCGCTCAGGTAGACGTTGAGCACCTCGATCACCCGCGCCGGGGTGAGCGATTCGGCAAACGAGGTGAATCCGCGCAGGTCGGTGAACATCACCGTGCCGTCGCGCTGCACGCCACCCAGCCGGAGCCCGTCCGCGCTGGCCAGCACCTCTTCGACAACGTTCTCGGGCACGAAGCGCGAGAACAGGTCGCGGACCCGGACGCGCTCGACGGCCTCGGTGATCAGCAGCACCGCCAGCGTCCCCACCCCGCTGAGAATCAGCGCCCCGAGCGGATAGACGACCGACACGATCCAGCCGGCGTTGAACGCGACCTGGGCGGCGGCGGCGAAGATCAACCCCAGGGCCACCCCGATCCCCGCGACCGTCACCGGTCGCACCCACAGACCGGTTACCGGAACCGCGAGCCCGAGCACGATGATCAACAGGATGTTGACCCAGCCCGGGGCGCTCGTGAGCGGAAATCCGCGCAGCACGGTCGAGATCGCGTTGGCCTGGATCTCAGGCCCGGGCATGGCGGCGTCGGTCGAACTCGGGTGGATGTCCTGCAGCGAAGGCGCCGTGGCTCCGATGACGACGATCTTGCCGGTGAAGGTGTGCTTGGGCAGCTTGCCCCGGTAGGCATCGGCGAACGACACCGACGGGATCGCCCCCGAGGGGCCGGCGTAATCGATCCAACGGCTGCCCTTTCCAAACTCAGCCGCGGTTATGCGCTTGTGGGTCGCGACCTCGGCCGTGACTACCGGGAACGTGGGCAGCCCTTCGGCCGAATAGGTCATGCGGCGCACGAACCCCCCCGGGTCATACGGGAACAGGGTGACGCCGGCTCGGCCGCCCACCTCCGTGAGGAGCTTGCGGCCCTGGTTGCCCAGGAACGGGAAGTTGCCCTTGCGGTTGGTCTCCTGGACCGAGAACACGGTGTGCCCGCTGGCATTGTTGATCGCGGTCAGCAGCGCGATGTCGTCCTTCTGGCCGAGTTGGCTGGGCTGTGCGAAGACGACGTCGAAGGCGATTGCCGCCGGGTGCTGAGCCTCGATCTTGTTGATTAACGTCCCGTCCACTCGCCGCGGGAACGGCCACTGGTAGTTGAGCTCTGAGAGCGTCGCACCGTCGACCTTGACGAGCACGATGTTCGAGGGCTTCTTCTGCTGGCCCCGGACCGAGAAGCGCGTGTCGACCGAGCTTCCCTCCAGGCTCGCGAACAGATCCGCGGCATAGGCGACGATCCCGAACCCCGTCGCGAGCACGGCAACGATCAGGAGGAGCACGCGACGTGCGTGCCGGCTCCGGGCAATGCCAAATCGCCGCTTGCCTTTCATCTTGGCCCCACCGGCAGTCTAATCCTGCTTCCAAAGGACCGCAAACACCGTGTGCTGGCCGTGCAGTCCTCGGAAGTGGAATTCCCCGCGTTCCTCAAAGCGGAAGCTTGGGTCGCGCTCGGTGTACTGCTTCAGCGTCGATGAGACGAGAATCTCGCCGCCCTTGGCCTGGCCGGCGATGCGCGCGGCGAGAACTACGTTGCGGCCGAGCAGTTCCTCGGGATTGGCGATCACGAAGCCCGAATGAAGTCCGGCGCGCAGTCGCACGGCCGGTTCATCGCTCACCGCCCCGCTCCAGGTCGTGCGTTGGAGCTCGACCGCGCAGTGCAGACCGGCATGGGCGCTCGGGAAGGAGGCGAGGAAGCCGTCACGGTGGGCCTTGAAGATCTGGCCGTCGTGGTGGGCCACGAGCTGGCGTACGAGCACCTCGTGATCGCGCAGGACCGCCTCCCAGCGGTCTATCCCGAGGCTCTCCTGGAGCGCTGCGGCCTCGTCGACGTCGGCGAGCAGCAGCGTGACGGCGCCGTCCGGGGAACTGAGCTGGCCGAGGTCGGGCAGGTCAGGTCCGAGCGTCGAGGCGATCGCATCGATCGCGCTCAGACGGATGGTGCTGCCCTGCAGACTTTGGTGGTCAGGCTCGGTCAAAGCTCACGCCCCGTGATCTTCCATGGTTGGCTTCTGGGCGTAGCTTTATCCCGCGCGGCGGTCCAGTCAAGCCAACGCTCGGCTTGACTGCGTCTAGCGACCTGGATGAGAATCGCCTCCGATGACGGCTTACTCCTCCGGCCGGAACCGGCGCAGCCCCTTCCCGCCGATCGCCGACTACGCGTTTCTGTCTGACTGCGAGACGGTCGCGTTGGTGGCGCCCAACGGCAATGTTGAGTGGATGTGCCTGCCGCGGATGGACTCCCCGAGCGTCTTCGGAGCCATCCTCGACCGCGACGCCGGTGGCTGCCGGCTCGGACCCGCTGATGTCACGGTGCCCGCGGGCCGGCGCTACATCCCGGGGACGATGGTGCTCGAGACGAGCTGGGAGACGCGCACCGGATGGGTGATCGTGCGCGACGTCCTGTCGATCGGACCGTGGCACCACGAGGACGAGCGCTCCCACAGCCATCGTCGCTCGCCGACCGACCACGAGGCCGACCACGTGCTTCTGCGGCTGGTCAAGTGCGTGCAGGGGACCGCGGAGATCAACCTGGATTGCGAGCCGGCGTTTGACTACGGCGGCTTGGGGGCCGACTGGTCATATCCGGAGACGGGCTATCACCAAGCGGTGGCGAGCTCTGAGGGAATCGACATCGAGCTCACGCTGGCGACGAGCCTGCGGCTGGGCTTCGAGGGACCGCGCGCCCGGGCCCGGAGCATCCTGCACGAGGGGGAGACGGCGTACGCGGCGCTGGGATGGTCACGGCATCCGCTGCCGCAGAGCTACGAGGAAGCCGACGAGTGGGTGGGACGGACCGCCCGCCACTGGCAGGAGTGGCTCAAGCATGGAGACTTTCCCGATCACCGGTGGCGGACCTACCTGCAGCGCAGCGCCCTCACCCTCAAGGGCCTCACCTACCAGCCCACCGGGGCGATGGTCGCCGCCGCCACCACGTCGCTGCCCGAGACGCCGGGGGGTGCCCGCAACTGGGACTACCGCTACAGCTGGGTCCGCGATTCGACGTTCATGCTCTGGGGTCTGTACACCCTGGGCTTCGACGAGGAAGCCAACGACTTCTTCTACTTCATCGCCGACATCGCCGAGACCGAGGAGGGCCAGCTCCAGGTGATGTACGGGATCGGCGGGGAGAACAAGCTCCAGGAGCAGGAGCTCGACCACCTGACCGGCTACGACTCCGCGCGTCCGGTCCGGATCGGCAATGGCGCCTACAACCAGGACCAGCACGACGTTTGGGGGGCGGTGCTCGATTCCATCTACCTCCACACGCGCTCTCGTGACCAGCTGCCCGAGCGGATCTGGCCGATCATCAAACGCCAGGTCGAGACCGCGATCCGCAACTGGCGCGAGCCCGACCGCGGTATCTGGGAGGTCCGCGGCGAGCCCCAGCACTTCACCTCCTCCAAGGCGATGTGCTGGGTGGCGGTCGACCGCGGGGCGCGCCTGGCCCAGCTGCGCGACGACTCCCGGATGGTGGAGCGCTGGGGTGCGATCGCCGAAGAGATCCACGCCGACATCTGCGAGCACGCCGTCGATGATCGCGGGGTGTTCGTCCAGCACTACGACACGAAGGCTCTGGACGCGTCGGTGCTCCTCTTGCCCCTGGTGCGCTTCCTCCCCGCCGACGATCCGCGGATCCGTGACACGGTGCTGGCGATCGCCGACGAGCTCACCGAGGACGGCATGGTCCTGCGCTACCGCGTGACCGAGACCGATGACGGCCTTGACGGCGAGGAGGGCACGTTCGCCATCTGCTCGTTCTGGCTGGTGTCAGCGCTTTGCGAGATTGGCGAGATCGATCGCGCGCGAGGGCTGTGCGAGAAGCTGCTCTCCTATGCCAGCCCGCTACAGCTCTACGCCGAGGAGATCGACGCCCGTACCGGCCGCCACCTCGGCAACTTCCCGCAGGCGTTCACGCACCTCGCGCTGATCAACGCCGTGATGCACGTGATTCGCGCCGACGAGCGGCTCTCCGAGCGGGCTCGCTCGCGCTGGAG
>JBAPXO010000778.1:0-1805 GCA_049284255.1 Solirubrobacteraceae bacterium
GTCGCTCTGGAGCTGACGCTGGGCGCGCTGCCCCTGGCCGAAGGGGTTGCCGAGGTCGCCGAGGCGCTTGGGGCTGATCCGCATCGGCTGGCGGCCACCGCGGGCGAGGACTACGAGCTGTGCGCGTGCGTGGCCGCAAGCTCGCAGGATTTGCTCACGCGGGAGTGGGACGCCCGCGCTGGGCTACCGGCGCTCACGTGGATCGGCCGGGTCGTGGAGGGACCCGGTGAGCTCCGTTTCGCCGAAGCCGGCGCCGGCTTGACCGCCGGCGAGCTCTCCGGCTACGAGCACTCCCCCTGAGCACCCTCGTGCTCAGGGGGCTGGCGCTTCTGCTGTTGCATCAGGCGACGCACGATGGCGTCCGCAACCGCCTCGGCATTCACCCGATACTCGCCGCGACCGACCTGGTCCTGGATCTCGATGAGACGCATGTCGCCCGTCTGTCCTTCCCCTATTTCCGATGTCCCGATCAACTCAAGTTCAGGTTCGACACGCTGATGTACTACCCCCAACAGTTCGGCGGGGTCTGGACGTTTGGCTGATGACCCTGGACGAAAGTCTAGGTCCGCGCGGCCGGGAATGCGGCTAGTGGCCCGGGGTTAGGAGCTGGCGGCCCGCGCCGGGCCGAGCGGTTGTACGGCTCGCAGGCGGGCAAAAACGATGATCCGCTGAGCGGCGCTGTAGAGCGGATTACACGCCGACAGCACCAGGCGGTCATAGCCGACGTTGTCGATCACCGAGGTCTGGGTGGGCGCGACGATCCGCTGATACTGGACCACGTACGTGAACCGTCCATAGGGCATCGTGATGTAGATCCGGTCACCGGTGTTGACCTGGTTGAGGAAGCGAAATGGCGCCAGGTAGGTGGTGCGGTGCCCGGCGACGGCGACGGTCTGGCCCATCCCCGGGAGCGCGGTGGACGGATAGTGGCCGGGGCCTTCCTCGAGACTGCGCGTATCGGTTCCCTGGACGATGTTGTAGGTGTTGCCGATCTTCGGAATCTCGATCTGCCCGATGGCGTCGCCGGTGGTGACCTGCCGGCGCTCGCGCCGAGCCAGATAGTCGATCTTCTCGTCCAGCGAGCCGATGTGGGCGAGGGCATGGGTGTCGGTGACCGATAGGGGATCGGTGCGGAAGCTGAGATAGCGCTTATTGACGTCGTTGCGCAGGACCAACGCGATCGCGTAGGTCACCGGCTCCTGCCAGATCAGGGTCACACCGGCGTCGAGCACCAGCAGGAGGCCCGAGAGGATCAGGATCGAGGAGATGTCGCGAATCAGACGTCGCATCTGCAGTTAGGGTGGCAGGTGGACTACCGCAACGCGTCGGCTTCCGGCGTCAGCGGCGCAGCGCCGACTTGGTACCGCCCAGAGACCCGGGTCCGGCGTAGGTGACCGGACCGCGCACGGTGACCGGCACGGGCACCGGCTTGACCTCGCGGCTGGCCTTAAAGGCGAGCGTCCCCGCGGTAACCAGACACCCCGCGACAACGCTCCACTCCAGCGCGGCAAGCAGGCTGACGCCGTGGCCGGCCAGGAGCAGGACCGCCTCCCAGGCCGCCTGCACGGGCCCGAACCCCAGCGAGCCCGCGTAGTAGACGACGACCAGCGCCACCGGCACGACCCCGAGCGCCAACATCCCGAGCCGGATCGGGAAGGCGAGTCGCAGGTCAGGGTTGACCGCCCACAGCCACAGGTGAAGCGCGGGGATGAGCAGGGCGGCGGCGTACGGGTTCTGCAGCCAGATCGCGACCGTCACCAGGCACAGCACCGCCAGGAGCGCGGCCACCACTCCCTCGGTCGATC
>JBAPXO010000779.1:0-5530 GCA_049284255.1 Solirubrobacteraceae bacterium
ACTGCGGGACGCGACTCCTCGTTGTCTCGCGGTGCGAGGTGGTGGACAGCTTCGGTGACGGTAGAATCGCCTCGGTGACGACCAAGGAACGGCTGCACCAGATCGTCGACGAGCTCTCGGAGCGGGAGGCAGACGACGCGCTGCGCTACATAGCGCAGCGACGCGAGGATCCGGTGATCGCAGCCTTCCGCGACGCGCCAGAGGACGACGAGCCCTGGACGGAGGCTGACGAGGCGGCGATGGCCGAGGTCGAAATTGATCGAGCCGCTGGCATCCCGCCCATCGCGCTTGACGAGTTCAAGCGCGAGCCCGCCAACGAGTGACCGGCGCCCCCTGGTCGGTCGCTATCGAGCGCCGCGCCACCCGGGATCTCCGCCGACTCGACCCGCCTGTCCGCGACCGCATCGTCGCCACAATCGAGCGGCTGGCCGCTGACCCAGCTGCGGCAGACCTACGCCAACTCACCGGTCGTCCCCAATCACGACTGCGCGTCGGCGACTGGCGCGTCATCCTGCAACTCGATCCCAACGCACAGCGGATCATTATCTGCCGCGTTCTGCCGCGGGGCCGCGCCTACGATCGCTGACCCCGCGATCCGTCCGGACCTGAAAGGGGCAACGGCGACGAACTACAAAACGTTGGATTTCGCTTGCGACACGCCGACGTTGCCAGGGCGGAGCGGCAGTCGAGCGCCGTCGATCATTCCGCCACGCCCACGATCCAGCAAGGACTGTGGCCAGGCTGCTTCGACGAGCTGTCCACGGTGGGGCCAGGGCGAGTGTCCACGCCGACGAGCGAGCGGTTCGCCGTCAGCGGCGCCATCGGCGGCGGGGCTTGGGGTCCTCGATGCCGAAGATCTCGCGGTAGGCCCGTTCGCGCTCAGCTGCGGCCTTGGGCGTCTCGAGGTCCGCCACCGGCTGCGGTTCGCGCGGTGCCGGCTGCACCGGCTTTCGCGGTGTCTGCGCTGGAACGAGTGCGATCTGGGTCTCCTGGTCAGGCGTCGGCACGGATTCCGTTGCTGACTCTGGCTCGTCCAAGGCTGGCTCGTCGTCGATGAGGGTGGGGGAGAGGGCGGCGATCTCTTCCGGGGTCGTCTGGACCGTTGCCATGAACGCTGAGTCGGTCAGCCCGACCTTTCCGGCCAGACGGTTGATCCAGTGCGCGACGGACGGGCTCGTGCAGTCGTAGCGCACGGCGATGTAGCGGCGGGACCACAGCGCGTCGCGCCAGCCTTCGAGGATCAGCTTCTGACGGTCCTCGCGCCGGCCGCCGCTTTCGGCGATCACCGCTCCTGGGGGCTCGGAATCGTTGAGCCAGACGGCGAGGTCGGGGAGCTGATGGGTGTAGCCGCGCTCGCAGCGCATCGGAGCCGCCCATCGGTCGGGGTCGAGCGCGAGCTCCCGGGCGGCCTTCCACGTTCGGCCTCGGCGCTGGACCCGTGCGGCTGACCATCCGACCAGGACGGCGTGGGCGATCGTTGTCGGTGATGGCGGCGCCTTGACCGCCCGGACACCGCCGAGCCCAGCTGCCTCGATCCCGGCGGCCGTCAGCCAGGCGACAGATCCCTCGCCCCACACCCACGGCGCCCGGCCCAGCCAGCCCGCCCGCCTCGAGCTTCGCAACATGACGCCTCACCACCCGAGCTCGGCTGCCAATCGAGCCAGGTAAGCGGCCTGCGCCGGGCTCGCTTCGGGACGCGCATGAGCTTGGCTATGCGCTGCGTGCAGTGGCTGGGTAGCCCGGCAGCCGCTTTCGTTCAGCCCCGCAGGTGGTGACGGCCGTCGATCAGCCGGCCGCTCAACTGGCTGACCTGGCCGCCAGGTCACTACCGGGGTGTGAAGATCCCGCGTACCTGCGCCAAAGCCAGTGACCTGTCGTAAGAGGCCTCCTTTGCGTGCCCGGCGGATCCTCGTCCCCGGACGCCGCCCACGTAGGTTCGCGAAGCAGTCGTGACCGGCGCCGGGCGTTCGGCGACAAACGACGGCGCCGCCGATATTCGTGCAGAGGGGCATCGCGGGAGCTGGGGTCCTCAGACGCGGCGAGCTAGCGCCAGTCGGCCGTGGGGTCGTGGTCTGGCTCGGCGGCCGCTCGACTGCGTTCACGTGCTTTCGATGCCGCGGGCAACGAAGACGGCGCCGATAGCGACAAGGATTCCGAGAGGCATCCAGCTCGCGGTTAGCGCCGCAACCATTGCCAACCCCAGGCATACCAGCGCGAAGCCGAGATAGCGCGTCCGGTGCGCCGGGCGTCGCGGCGGACGCGTTGGCGGGGGTGTGAGGTCTTCTGGCATCAGCTAGTGGTCCTTGTCAGCGGTGGAGGGCGATCGGTGATCGGCCGGGAACATCCGTAAAGGTACCTTGACAAGCGTCAGGCTGTCAAGGTACGTTTACAACATGGAGGATGTCCATTCACCGCTCCGACTCGATCGTGAGGTCATGGCGCTGATGCTCACCAGCAACGTGCAGCTCGTTGCCGATGTGCTGCGCGCTGACGAGCAGGACGAGAGCCAGGTGATGCGGGCGATCGCCGCCACGCGCAGCCTTGACGCCCTGGTGGAGGAGACCCTGCGTGGGCTGGTCGAGCAAGCGCGTGCCGCCGGCCACACGTGGGCCGAGATTGGCGAGCTCCTGCACGTCAGTCGCCAAGCCGCCTTTCAACGCTTCGGCGGCGCTCCTCGCAGCACCGCTGCAGACGCAGCAGTCTCGACGCCAGTAGATGGCGCGGTCGAGCACGCCATGCCCGTGCTTGAAGCGTTCCTCGACGGGCGCTTTGAGGACGCGCGCGCGAGGTTCAGTGCACGGATGCTGCAGGCCGTTTCGCTGGAGCTGCTGGCCGAGGTGCGGGAGAAGGTACGCCGTGAGGCCGGCGAGGTCCAGGCGATCGGCACTCCGCGGATATCCGTGCACGATGGCTACACGGTCGTCGACATCCCGGTCGCGCTCGAGCGCGCTGATGGGATCGGCCGCGTTGCGCTGGATGTTGGCCGCGAGGTGGCCGGCTTCCTGGTGCGCCCGGCGGGGGCCATCGCGTGAAGCAACGTCCACCGCAACTGTCTCCGCTCCGCCTCGGAGCGGGGTTAGTGCTGCCCCTGGTCGCCTACACCATCGCCCGCGCCGTGGTCGGCTCGGCCACCGAAGCCCTGGCGATCACCACCGCGATCCCTGTGATCTGGCTCATCGTCGTCGCCATCGCCCACCGCCGACTTGACCCGGTCGCCGTCATCGTCCTGATCACGACCGTGGCCGCTTTGGGCGCCTACGCCCTGACCGGCGGGAACGCGCTCGTGCTGAAACTCCGCCGTGGCGCCGTCACCGCCCCCATGGGCATCGCCGCGCTCGCCTCCGTCGCGCTCGGCCGTCCCTTGCTGCTTCGGGTCGCCGAGCACGCCGCCAAGCTCAACCCCGAACGGCGAGCCGAGGTGGAAGCGCGCCTGGCGGCCCCCGGCCGGCGGCGAATCCTCGCGGTCCTCACCGCGATCATCGGCGCATTCTTCACACTTGACGGCGCCAGCCAGATCGCGCTCGCTCTCACGGTCCCAACCAGGAGCTTCGTCGCCGACTCCACCGCCGCACGGATCGTCGTCGTCGGCACCGGCCTGATCATCACGATCACCTACCTCCGCCAACAAAAACAACCCTTAGACCGAGCATCCACAGGCCCGAACTAGATTCGAGCAAACACAGCGCCACGCAACGGCCCCAAACCGCTGAATCAGATCAGCCACCGAGTCCGGTTCCCCGGTGCGACGAGCAATCTGGCGTGAGCCGATTTCCCTGTGAGCATCTCGCGGTCGCACGTGGCCGTCGGAACTCGCCGACGGTCGCCACTGCTGCGTGCCTGGAGATCGCCGATAGCTGGGCGTTGGAGGCAGCGTGAAAATTCCCGGCGATGCATAAGCAGGGCTCGGCGCCCGTGGTCCCAGGATTGGCGAGGAGCGAGACGGATGCCGTTTAGGGTGCCGAGACCGGCATTCGTGTCGGCACGTGTACGTTGCAGTCAGCGCGGGTGACTCCTCTGTCCGTAGTCAGCCGTCTGGGCGCCGTTCGTCTGGTGGCCGCTTGTCGGCGAAGGAGCGATCTCCCGTTCCGGCGGGGCGTCGGCTATTGGGGCCGTAGCCACTGGAATCGACGACTATCTCCTGGGAAATGCATCGTGTCCGTTGCGCCATCTTGGTCTCCGTCGCCGTGTTGGTCGCCGGATGCGGTGGAAGCCAAACCCACCCGCGGGAAACTCAACTCACTCGATCCGGAAGCGACGCGCCTGTTCCACTGGTCGAGGTGTCCGCCTCGGCTCGCGCTGTCTGCACCCGAGGACCGCTCTTGCGACCGGCGTGTCCCCGGCTGGTTCCATCAGCGGGGCACACTGCCGTGCGTCCCAAGATCGTCGTCGGGTGCAGCGGCGGGATCAACATGACCTCCGAGCCGCTGAACAGCCACCAATGCCGGTTCGCGGAGTGGAGCTATCTCGCCGAGGGTGCCGCGTTCCCCGGCGAGGTCCCGAATATCACGACCTTCATCTCGACCCTCCCGCCACCGCCGCCGTACTTCGTTCACGTCCTCGTCTACGGCGCAGCAACTCAGGCCGATCTCCCATTCGCACTACCGCACGGACCGCCCGAAAGGCTCACAGACGCTCTACTGCAGAGCAGCCATCCCGGGCACGCGATCTCACTCGGCGACGTTCGGTGGGCCGGCCACAACGGCCTGCTTATCCTCGCCCCCTCATACCCCGGCGGCGGCGAAGTTGGCAGCCATCTGGTGTTCAGCTACCGCCGCGGCGGTACCTACCTCGGCATATCCTTGCACCCTTGGCCGTCGCTCTTCCGGTACCGCGTTAGCGGTGTCCGGCACACGAGCAAACTCGCGCCCAACCCCGCCTACCCACAGCTCCTCAACACCCTCAAGGCGATCGTCAGCTCAACGAGCTCAGCGGATGTACTTAGACCAAGCGCCGGGGGTTCATAGGACGGCCGCCGCGAGATCGGCTGGTGCCCGCGCCGCTAACGCGGCCACGCACGATCCGTTTCGGCAGTGCAGAACGCCCCGACCACGACGATGGGGCTGTAAAGACCTAACGGCACGTTCCCGATGTCGACCTTGCTCGCCCAGGCGTCGAGGAGCGGTGCCCACCAACGACGCCGGGAACCGCGACGCGTCGGTCTGAGCTTGCGCGGCCGAGGGTGGTTCTTCGGATCCGTCGCGATCAACCTATGCGCGCGCGCCGCCCTCACGAGTCCACTCGAGAACGCCAGCAGATCGGTCATCCGAGCCGGCCGGCCAGAACGTGCCGCCGAATCTGCTGCCTGACTGAAGGTCGTCGACGGAGGCGTCGCCCTCCCGGCGACCACGCGCTCGCCAGCTCGGACGCGGGTCCTTCGCGGAAGCGCGACTGCCGCAGTAGAACAAAACAGCGTGCAGCCACCTACGAACGCGAGACATCAGTGCGGATCGGCTACGACACGTGGAGATCAGAGATGGGTTGAGACCGCGCGCGGCCGCACGCGCGGGAAACCCACAGGCAGGATCAGCAC
>JBAPXO010000780.1:0-4751 GCA_049284255.1 Solirubrobacteraceae bacterium
CTAGCCGGCCGGTCGGCATCAGCGATGCTTGTAGGCGGTCTCGTGCGGAGGCGTGCGGTTTGGCTGCGGCTGCTCGGTGGCGCCGGGGCCGCGCTGGCGATCGCCGGGTGTGGGACTGCGGCATCGAGCGGCAGCTCGGGGGCGATCGCGGGAACGACGCTGACCATCTATGCCAGCCGGCCCGCGGGCGCCGGCAGCCAGACGAGCACCGACGTCCTCGATGCCGAGAAGCTCGCGTTCGAGGCCGCCACTCACAAGGCCGGCAAATACACCCTCGTGTTCCGGGCGATTCACGGATCCGAGCTCTCCGACAACGCCCGCACGGCGATTCAGGACAAGACGGCGATCGCCTACCTGGGCGAGCTCGCACCGGGGACGTCGGGCGTGTCGGTCCAGATCAACAACGAGCAGGGCCTGCTCCAGGTCAGCCCGGTCGATACGGCCGTCTATCTCACACAGCCCACGCCGGCGGTCCCCGGGGCACCGAAAAGCTATTACCCCTCGAACTCCACCTACCACGACACCTTCGCCCGCGTGGTGCCCACCACGGCCGCCGAGGCCAAGGCGCTCGTCGCCGAGATGCACGCGCTCAAGCTCTCCAAGCTCTACGTCTCCGACGACGGCACCCCCTACGGCGCCTCGACCGCCCTCGAGGTCCGCCAGGACGCGCCCTCTCAGGGTCTGACAATCGTCTCGAGCCCGCAGACCGCGGACGCCGTGTTCTACGGTGGGCTCCCGGGCACGGACGCCGCCCACGCGCTTGACCAGGCCGCCTCCACTAGCCCGAGCGCCCGCCTGTTCGCTCCTTCGGCGCTGTATGACCAGGCTTTCGTCGCGGGGCTGACCCCGGCCGCCCAGCGCAATCTGTACGTCTCCTCGCCGGGCTTTACGACCAAGGAGCTCTCCCCGGCCGGGCAACAGTTCGTGACGAAGTTCACCTCTACCTTCGGGCGCGCGCCCGTCCCGCAGGCGATCTTCGGCTACGAGGCCATGTCCGCGGTGCTCGCCGTCCTTGACCAGGCCGGTGCAAATGCGGGGGACCGCTCCGATGTCGTCAGCGACTTCCGGACGCTCAAGAATCGCCAATCGGTGCTCGGGACGTACTCAATCGTCGGGGGAGACACGAACATCGCGCCCTTCATCTTCGCCCGCCCCCAGGGCGGAAGGCTGGTCGCACGCCCGCCGGCTTGAGCCGGATCCGTCATCCCGGCCTGGCGGCAGTCGCGGCGCTCGCCGTCGCCGCGTGCCTGGCGGGCTGCGGCGCCCGCGCGGCGGTCGGCAACAAGGTTGCCGGCAAAACGCTGACGATCTACGCCAGCCTGCCCTTCGACGGCGCCTCCAGCGTCAGCGGCCGTTCGGTCCTCGGCGGCGTGACGATGGCGCTGGACTCGGTCCACAGCCGGATTGGGCAGTACCGGATCGTCCTGCGGGCGGTCAACGACTCGACAGTCAAACGCGGGAGCTGGGACCCCGGACAGACGACCATCAACGCCCGGTTGGCGATTAAAGACAAGACGACGATCGGCTACATCGGCGACTACAACTCGGGCGCCACCGCCGTCTCGATCCCGCTGCTGAACCGCGCGGGAATTCCGCAGATCAGCCCCTCGAGCACCGCCGTGGGCCTGACGACAGGCGGACCAGCCGCCGATCCGGGGGAGCCGCAGAAGTACTACCCGACTTTGCGCCGCACCTTCGCCCGCGTGGTCCCAAATGACACTGTGCAGGCAGACGCCCTGGTCCAGCTCCAGAGCGAGGCCGACTGCGAGCGGATCTACGTCCTCGACGACGGCGAGGTCGACGGCCGTGACGCCGCGATGGCCTTTGACTACGCCGCCCAGCGATCGCATCTGCACGTCGTGGCCACAACCCAGTTCAACCCGGCGGCGACCGACTACACATCACTGGCCACGGCGGTCGCGCAGACGGGGGCCGACTGTGTGCTGATCAGCGCGCTGACCGAGAACCACGCCGCCCTGCTCACCGCGCAGGTTGCCCGTGCCCTCCCCGGCGCCCGCCTGTTCGGAACCGCGGGACTCGCCGAGAGCACATACACCGACCCGGCCTACGGCGGGATCCCACTGTCGCTGGGTCCCCGCATGGTGATCACCGCGCCGACCCTCGCGCCGGCCGACTACCCGCCCGCCGGCCGCCGGTTCTACGCGCAGTACGCCGCGCGCTACGGAGTGCCTCAGCCTTACGCGATCTATGGCTATGAGGCGATGAGCCTGCTGCTGGATGCCATATCGCGCGCCACCCGGGACGGCACTACCGAGGCCATGCGCTCCCAGGTCCTCAAAGCAATCCTCTCCACCCGGAATCGCGCCAGCGTGCTCGGCATCTACAGCATCGATGCCAACGGCGATACCTCGCAGCGCAGCTACGGCGCCTACCACGTGCGCGACGGGAGGCTCGTCTTCTGGAAGGCGGTGGATTCCTAGTCGGGACGGGCCGTGGCGTCCGGTGTCCCGCAGCCCGAAAACGGTTGTCAATGGACCGCTGTCCAAAGCGTCGCAGCCCGACTTCTCCCGGCTCACATTGCCGCCGTGACGAGGTTTAGTTTCTGTTAGGTGAGGATGTGTCTAGCGAAGAAAAGTGCGCTGAATGCTTGCCGTCGGTCCGGCAGCCGCACTAGTCTCCCGCCACCGGGCAACCGTCAGCCCGGTTCGAACCAGAGGAGGACGACCATATGAGTATTCGCGCCAAGGCGATGAGGGGTTGCCTGGTAGCCGTAACGGTGCTCGCGGTGAGCGCCTGCGGCAGTAGCAGTAGCAGCAGCAGCAGCAGTGGGAGCGGAGGGTCCAGCGGGGCCTCGAGCTCAGGTGGCAAGACAATCGACATCTACTCGAGCCTTCCGCTTCAGGGAGCGTCAACCGCCCAGACCGATCCGCTGGTCAACGGGATCAAGCTCGCGCTCTCCCAGGCCGGTGGCAAGGCTGGCCAGTTCACGGTCAAGTACACGTCACTCGACGACTCGACGGCCGCCGCCGGAGAGTGGGACCCCGGCCAGACTGCGGCTAACGCCCGTAAGGTCGCGGCCGATCCCAAGGCCGTCTACTACATCGGCGAGTTCAACTCCGGGGCGAGCGAGATCTCGATCCCGATCCTCAACCAGGCCGGGATCCCCCAGGTCAGTCCCGCCAACACCTATGTGGGCCTGACGACCAACCTCCCGGGAAGCGCTCCGGGTGAGCCGCAGAAGTACTACCCGACCGGGAAGCGCAACTACCTGCGCATCGTGCCGATCGATTCGATTCAGGCCGCTGCCGACCTGATCGCGATGAAGCAGGCCGGTTGCACGAAGGTGGCCGTGGCCAACGACAAGGAGGCCTACGGCGCCGGGCTGGCCAAGCTCCTGGAGCTCGAGAAGGGCGATTACGGCGTCACCATCACCAGCAACACGGGAATCGATCCCAAGGCGCCTAACTTCCGGTCCTACGCGAGCACGATCGCCGGTCAGGGAGCCAACTGCTTCATCTTCGCTGGCATCGTCGCCAACGGGGGCGTGCAGATCACCAAGGACGTGAATGCCGCACTGCCCAAGGCCAAGATCTTTGGCCCGGACGGCATGTGCACCGACACCTGGACCGCCGCCAAGAAGGGCGGTGTCCCGGCCAGCATCGATCCGCTGATCCAGTGCACGGTGGCGACCCAGGATCTCGCCGCCTACCCGGGTGGCAAGACATTCCTCGCGGCCTACAAGGCCAAATACGGGGACGCCAATCCAGATCCATACGCCATCTACGGGTACGAGGCGATGGAGCTCGGCCTGAACACGATCGCCAAGCTCGGCGCTCAGGGTGACTCCAAGTCAGCCGTGCTCGCCGCGCTGTTCGCGACGAAGAACCGTAACTCGGTGCTCGGCACCTACGGCTTCGACTCCAATGGCGACACGACGCTGAAGGCCTACGGCCTCTACAAGGTCGGTCCGACCGGCGAGCCCGTCTTCTTCAAGACGATCACGCCGACCAAGACAGTCAGCGCCGGCTAAAGACGCACCTGTGGGGAGGGCGCCGAGTGCGTCCTCCCCATAGTCTTCGCGACCGGTGGAAGCACACTCCCTCACGCCGCAGATGCCCGCGCAGGCGGTGCGGCCTCTCGCGGCAGTACGCCGGTGGGCGGGGCGCTGGGGCCTGATTCTCGCCCTGCTGGCGCTCCCCGTCTACTACGGCATCCGTGACCTCACGCATGGCTACCCGACCGTCGTCGCCGGACACGTCGTCATCCACCACGACCTGACGCGGCTCGGCAACAACATCGCCCAAGGTCTCTCCAACGGCTCCATCTGGGCGCTGATCGCGATCGGCTACACGCTGGTCTACGGGATCATCGAGCTGATCAACTTCGCCCACGGCGATGTGTTCATGATCGGCTCGTTCACAGCGGCCGGCTTCTGGGCCACGATCGGCCTCGGTCTCTCCTCGGGCACGGCGGGCTTGATTCTCGGCCTCCTGCTCACCCTGATCGTCGCCATGCTGGTATGTGGCTCTCTGAACGTGCTGATCGAACGCGTGGCCTACCGGCCGTTACGTGGGGCGCCGAAGCTGGCGCCGCTGATCACCGCGGTCGGGTTCTCCTTCATCTTGCAAAACGTCGGCCTGCTGTGGCTCGGCGGTTCGCCAACGGGCGTAGACGATCTCATCCACCAGGGCCAGACGGTCTTCACGATCTTCGGCGTGCCGATCGTCCGCGGCTACCTGCTGGCAATCCTGGTCATGCTGCCCCTGGTCTTCGGGCTGGGCTGGTTCATC
>JBAPXO010000781.1:0-1987 GCA_049284255.1 Solirubrobacteraceae bacterium
GTCACCAGGTCCTGGCCGCTCAGGTGCGGGGTGCTGAACTCGGCGATCGTCTCCGCCCTCAGCAGCGGCTCGCCGCCAAGGCCGGTCAACGCGGCCGCGTACATGCCCGCGACACCGCGGGCGCTGCCGACGCCGCCGACCGAAGCGGGTCCCTTGGCGCGCACCTCGCGCGTGTTGGGGATATCGAGGGTGAAGTCCTTGTTCTCGGAGCCGGAGTTGAAGGCGATAGCCAGCAAGCTCGCCGGATCCTCCGGTTCCGCGGCGATGGATCTGGCCTGGGCGGGCGTGGGATTCATCGCGCGAACTGGCTCGTAGCGCGGCTCGAGTTCCCCGGGCAGGCCGAGGTACAGGTCCAGCCCGTACGGCGCGCGGATCCGCTCCTCGTACACTGCCTGGATCGAGGCGCCTGCTGCCCGCCGGACCACCTCGCCGGTGAGCGCGCCGATCACGAAGGCGTGGTAGCCGTAGCCCTTCCCTGGTTCCCAGAAGGGCTTCTGCCTGACCAGCCGTCCGGCCAGCACCCGGTCATCGGCGATATCTGGCATCGTCATCGGGCGGTCGAGGCCGATCAGGCCCGCGCCATGAGCAAGCAGATCGCGCACGCCGAGATCTTCCTTGCCCGCGCCGGTGAAATCGGGCCAGTAGTCCGCGACGCGGCGGTCGAGGTCGATCACGCCGTCCTGCACCAGCAGCGCGAACACCAGGTGCGCCGCCCCCTTGGTGACGGAGTACAGGCCGGTCAGCTTCTCGGCGGGGAAATCGTCGCCCGCCGCGAGATCCACGACGAGACGATCGCCAAGGTAGCCAGCCAGCTGCGAGCCCGGCTCGTTATGCGACTCCTCGGCAAGCACCGCGGCGAACTCCTCGCGCACGCGCTCGAATCCGGGCGCCACAGCCCCGCGCGCTTCCAGCTTCTCGGACATGCCGTGCCATACTCCCAGGTTGTCAGGCTCCGCACCGTTTGCCCGTCATGCAACCGAAGGCCCGGGCCGAGGTATTCCGTGCCTGCCAACCGCCGTGGCGCGCTTACCCTACGTTCCAGGGATCCTCACCCAGTCGGCCACGAAGGAGGGCGCGTGCCCCAGACGCCAGCCCCGACCGGTGACGCCCAGCCGGACGAACTCCGCGCCGCCATGGTCGACCGCATCGCCGCCCAGCACGAGACCCTCGGGCTGGTCCTGCCCGCCGATGTCCGACGCGCCCTCCGCACGGTTCCCCGCCACCTGTTCGCCGAAGGCAACGCCGACCTGGCGGCCGCCTACGCCGATCAGGACGCCATCGTGACCAAGCGCGACGAGCGCGGACTCGCCCTCAGCTCGCTGTCGGCCCCGTGGCTCCAGGCCCTGATGATCGGCCAGGCCGACGTCCAGCCGGGCATGCGAGTCCTGGAGATCGGCAGTGGCGGCTACAACGCCGCCCTGCTCCGCGAGATCGTAGGCGACGACGGCCAGGTCGTCACCGTCGACATCGACAGCGAGATCACCGACCGGGCCACCCGGACCTTGGCGGCGGCGGGCTACGACGATGTCGAGGTGATCACCGCCGACGCCGAGTACCCCCTGACCCCCGCCCGAACCTTCGACGCGATCATCGTCACCGTCGGCTCGTGGGACATCCCCCCGGCCTGGTCCTCCCAGCTCGCGCCCGACGGCCGCCTGGTCGTCCCGCTGCGTACCCACGGCATGACCCGCTCCTGGGCGCTCCACCACCGCGGCGGCACCCTGGTCAGTGCCGGCCAACTGATGTGCGGCTTCGTCCCGATGCAGGGAGCCGGCGCGTTCCGACGGGCCTACGTCCCCCTGCTCCCCGGTGACCTGGTCGGCCTCTGGCAGGACGAAGAAGACGTCACCGACACCACCGAGCTAACCGGCGTCCTCAGCGCCCCCCGCACCGAGGTCCGGACCGGCGTCACCATAGCCCCCATGGTGCCCGTGGCCGACCTGGACCTGTGGCTCGCCACCACCATGCCTGGCTGCTGCCTGATGAC
>JBAPXO010000782.1:0-2837 GCA_049284255.1 Solirubrobacteraceae bacterium
CCCGGCGCTTGCCAAGGTCGCCGAGCCGATGACGGGCCCCGATGACGAGGAGCGCTTCGAGTTCGGCGTCAGCGTGCTGATCGCCGGGCTGGAGGCGATCAGCGCCGCCGAGCGTCAGGCGGGCTAAGCGCCGGTCTGCGCGGCGTTGGTGCGAGGAACCGGCGCAGCGGCGAACGCCCCGCGCGTCGCCCCGGCGATCTCGATGACGGCGTCACGTTGCTTGCGGCTCACCCCCGCCGCGCTCACAAAGGCGTGGATGAAGCCGGGAAAGCGACGCAGAGTGGCCGGCGTTCCGGCGCGCTTCAGCGCCCGCGCGTACTCCTCGCCCTCGTCGCGCAATGGATCAAACGCCGCGGTGAAGACAAGCGCCGGAGCCAGTCCCGAGAGGTCGTCGGTGAGCAGGGGCGAGGCGCGGGGATCGCGGGCCCGCGTCGGGTCGGTCCCGAAGTAGTTCGCTTCAAACCAGTCCATCTCGCTATTGGTGAGGAGGAAGCCTTCGCCGAACAGCTCTCGCGACCGGCGTCGGGTCGTGAAGTCAGTCACCGGATAAATGAGGAGCTGGAGCACGGGTGCCGGGCCGCCGTCATGGGCGGCAAGCTGGGCCACGACCGCCGCCAGGTTGCCTCCGGCGCTGTCGCCGCCGACGCCGATTCGTTCCGGGTCGGCACCCAGCTCGGCGGCGTTGGCGAATGCCCAGTGCAATGCCGCCCGGGCATCCTCGACGGCCGCGGGAAACGGATGCTCGGGCGCCAGGCGGTAGTCGACCGCCAGCACGTGCGCGCCGGAGTGGCGGCACAGCATCCGGCACACGCCGTCGTGAGTCACGAGATCGCCGAACGTGAACCCGCCGCCGTGGTAGAAGACGAGCAGCGGATGCGGTCCGCCGGCCTCCGCGGGCGCGTAATGGCGCGCGGGCAGCGCGCCGTCGGGGCCGATGTTCAACTCGTCGACGCTCCCCACGGGCAGGGGTTCTCCCTGGTAAACGGCCGCGAGCTGGCGCCGGGCCAGCCGGGCGTCCTCCGGCGCCAGCGTTTCCAGCGGAGGGTCTCCTCGGCGCTCGAGCATGGCCAAGCTGAGCTGCACCTCCGGCGCCAGCGTATCTCCGTCTATCTGCACCGGCGGCCCTCCGGACAGCCGCACCTGAACGCCGGGAGGGAGCGCCGCGAGAGTCCGCAGGATCTGATGCTGTACGCGCTGGCGCGGGGTGAGAGACCGAGGGCTGCGCGGCATGCGGGGATGCTACCCCCGGCTCAGCGAGTCTCTCAGTGAGCGATCACGTTGAGCACAACCGCGCCCGCAAAGCAGACGACGGCGAGCAGCCGGATGAAATAGCCCGCGCGATCGCTGGGACGACCGGTGACCATGCCGACGATCGCCAGTGCCATACATCCCACCGCCACCAGTGCCAGGATCGCCGACAGCACGCGGAGCGCAGTGTTCATCATTCAATTGTCGATAATCGGCCGGCGCGGTTCTCCGATCTCCCCGAACAAAGGCGTGCGGATCGCCGCCGTGGAGGCACACTCTCCCCTTACCACCTAACGTTGGGGGCCGACCGTAGCCCTGGTCGCCTACCTACTCGAGATCACCCGCGAGCCTGAGGACCCCCGACGCCAATGAGCTTTTCCGAAAATGAGTTCCTGTTCACCTCTGAATCGGTGACCGAGGGACACCCCGACAAGATCGCCGATCAGATCTCCGATGGCGTGCTCGACGCCGTCATGGCCGACGACCCCACGGGTCGGGTGGCGTGCGAGACCCTCGTCAACACCGGGCTGGTGGTGGTCTCCGGGGAGATCACGACCGAGACCTACGTCGACATCCAGGAAATCGCTCGCCGGACGATCGAGAAGATCGGCTACAACGACGCGACCTACGGCTTTGACTGCAAGACGTGCGCGGTCATCAATGCCATCGACAAGCAGTCCCCCGACATCGCCCAGGGCGTCGACTCCGCCTTCGAGCACCGTTCGGGGACCGGCACCGACGACGAGAGCGACGTGGCCGGAGCCGGCGACCAGGGGATGATGTTCGGCTACGCCTCCAACGAGACGCCCGAGCTGATGCCGCTGCCGATCGCGCTCGCTCACCGTCTGGCCCGCCGGCTGGCCGAGGTGCGCAAGGACGGGACGCTTGACTATCTCCGTCCCGACGGCAAGACCCAGGTCAGCGTGCGCTACGTCGATGGCAAGCCGGAGAGCGTCGAGAAGCTCCTGATCTCAAGCCAGCACGGCGAGGGCGCCGAGGACCGGATCAAGGCGGACCTGTGGGAGCACGTCGTCACCCCCGTGATCCCTGAGGGGCTTTACAACGGGGGCCTGGAGCGCAGCTTCCTCGTCAATCCGACGGGGCGCTTCGTGATCGGCGGCCCGATGGGCGACTGCGGCCTAACCGGGCGCAAGATCATCGTCGACACCTACGGCGGCATGGCTCGCCACGGCGGCGGCGCCTTCTCCGGCAAAGACCCGTCGAAGGTCGATCGCTCGGCGGCCTACGCCGCCCGGTACGTGGCCAAGAATGTCGTCGCCGCGGGGCTGGCCGATCGCGCCGAGGTCCAGGTCGCGTACGCGATCGGCGTCGCGCGCCCGGTGTCGGTGATGGTCGAGACCTTCGGCACCGAGAAGATCGGCCGCGCCGAGATCCTGAAGCTGATCGGCGAGCACTTCGACCTGCGCCCGGGAGCGTTTCGCGAGTACCTGCGCCTGCACCGCCCGATCTACCAGAAGACCGCCGCCTACGGTCACTTCGGCCGCGATGACGAGGACTTCACCTGGGAGCGGACCGACAAGGCACAGGCGCTGCGCTCGGCAGCGGGGCTGTAGGGCCCGCCACCCGGC
>JBAPXO010000783.1:0-2888 GCA_049284255.1 Solirubrobacteraceae bacterium
GGCCATGGCTCCTACCGGAAGGTTGTCGGCGAGCGAGCCG
Source organism: Solirubrobacteraceae bacterium (assembly GCA_049284255.1). GTDB lineage: Bacteria > Actinomycetota > Thermoleophilia > Solirubrobacterales > Solirubrobacteraceae > Palsa-465. The sequence goes on from JBAPXO010000783.1 coordinate 41, forward strand.
TCGATGAAAAGCTCACGTCCGCGCACCTGAGGTGGCGCCAGGATGGGTAGGCAGATGCTGAATCCGACCCGCTCCGACAGCGAGCCATGTCGGGACATCACCAGCCGGCCGCTGCGCAGCTCGGTGCAGCCACACATGAAGCTGCGCGGAAGCTCCTCGATCTGCCAGGCGCCGAAGGTCCGGTCGAGCATCGATCGGAAGCGATCGCCGCGGATGAGCGAGTGGCGGGGGATCGTGTAATCGCTCAGCGGCCGTCGCTGCACCCACTCCTCGAAGCAGCAGGCGTCGATGCTCTCGCCGTCCATTCCCATGGCGAACAGCGCCCCGACGAACGCACCCATGCTGACACCGGCCACACGGTCGATCCGGACCCCGGCGGCCGAGAGCTCTTCGAGCACGCCGATGTGCGAAAAGGCGCGGGCGCCCCCGCCCGAGAGGACTATCCCGACCGAGCGACCTGTCAGGCGCCGCCCCAGCCGGGCGATGTCCTGCACTCGGCTCGGGGACCGCACGGCATGAGATTCGATCGGTTCGAGCGCTTGCGCCCAGCCCTCGAGCGCGCCAGTTCCGGGACGCGCATCGACTACGACGAGGTCGCAGCCCCGCAGCTCCGGTCGTGTGCGCACGACCTCGGGAAGCGGACCGCCGACGGTCACGGCGAGGATCCGGTCGGCCTGCTGAAGGCAGAACTCATTCCAGGGTGCAGCGTGATCCAGGTTTCCTGCGTCGAGCAAAACGAGATCGTGCGCGGCCTCGGCTCGATCCAGGAGCGGCCCGTAGCGGGCGGCGGGCGCTTCCGAGGCCGCCGGAGGGTCGGTTTCACGGCCGTCGAGGAGCGCGGTCGGCATCCTCGGCTGCAGTTCCGCTTGGAGATCGCGCGCGAGCTCGTTGGCATCTGCGTGCCGGTCCAGCGCGACGATCGCGACCGCGGCGGGCCGGGGGCGGGCCACGGGGGGCGGGGCACCCGTCACGCGAAGCTGCTCGGCCAGGGCGCGGTTAAGCGCGAGCGACAGTCCCGGAGAGCTGCGCAGAAGCTCCTCGAAGTCTTCGCGGTCGACCGCGATCAGCTCGCTGTTGCGCATCGCGCGCACTCCCGCGGCCCGCGGCGCGCCGGTCAGCAGCGCGAGCTCCCCGACGGCGTCGCCCCGACCCAGCTCTCGGACAACTGCTCCGCTGGGCTCGTTGACCGCCTGGAGGCGCCCGGCGCGTACGACGTAGAGCGCATCGCCGTGCTCGCCCTGCCGAAAGAGCCAGTCACCAGCAGCCACCTTGACGACGCGGACGCGGTCGGCCAACGCTTGGCGCAGCTCGGGCTCGAGTTCGGAGAAGATCGGGACCGTGCCGAGGAAGTCATCCGGGGTCTCGGCACGCAACACAGGAGCAGGGCCCACGATGCTGATCGCGCGCCGCGAGCGGGGCGGCTGGTAGGCCGCGGCGGACGGGGCCTTGCTGGCGAGCACCGTCCGGGTTGCGTCCGCGAGCGAGGGGGCCTCCACGCGCAGTCGTCCCACGAGCAGGCAGCCGAGGCCTGCCGCGAACAGGCAGGCGGCGGCGAAGGTCCACGCATGCCGAAGCGCCTCCGCGGCCTCGAGCGGGGAGGGCGTTCCGACAATGGCCACGACGATGGCCACGCCGAGCGCGGCCCCGAGCTGCCGCGCCACCGAGTTGATCCCGGTCGCGGTAGCGAACATCGTCCCCGGAGCGGAGGCGATGGCGGTCCCACTCAGGTTGGGAAGGAGGGTGCCGGCGCCGATTCCAAGGAGCACGATGCCGGGGAGCCATTGGCTGACGAACGCCGGCGTGGTCCCGACGCGCTCGACCAGCCACACGACCGCCCCGCCCCAGATGAGGCCGCCGGCGACGAGCACCGGTCGATGCCCGATCCGTGTGATGAGTCTGCTGCTCGGGCCCGCTACGGCGGCGGCCACGAACGGTCCGGGCGTGAGGGCGAGCCCGGCCTGCAGGATCGAGTACCGCCACACTCCGGTCAGAAACAGGACGTTGGTCAGTGTGTAGCCGTAGTAGCCGGCTGCGGTGAGAACCGTCATGGTGTTCGCCGCGCTGAACGTCCTGGACCGCAGGAGGTCGAGGTCGATGACAGGTGCTCGGTGCGTGGCGCATCGCCTGACGAACAGCCCGGCGAGCAAGGCCGCGGCGAGGAAGACGCCGATGACCTGAGGACTGCCCCAGCCCCAGTCCTGGCCCTTGACCACCCCGAGCACAAGGGCGCCGACTCCCGCCGCCAGGACGAGCCCACCGAGCAGGTCGGGCAGCCGGCGGCGTCCGGGCGCCCGGCTTTCCACCACCAGACGGCGAGCCAGGAAGATGGCAGCCGCACCGATGGGCAGGTTGACGAGAAACACCAATCGCCAGTTGTCGGCGGCGACGAGCAGTCCACCGAGCGATGGCCCCAGTCCTGCCGCGACGGCGGCGACGGCGCCGAGCAGGGCAACGCCGTGCGACCGATGCTCGACCGGGAACGCCTCGAGCACCAGGGCGAGGGAGGCGGGTACGAGGAGCGCCGCTCCAAGGGCCTGGAGGATCCGGAATGCGATCAGAACGGTCGGTGACGGAGCGATCGCACACAGCAACGAGGCAGCGGTGAACAGCTCGAGGCCGAGCACGAATACCCGCCGGCGTCCCAGCACGTCGGCGATTCGGCCGGCCGCGACCAGGAACGCCGCGAACACGATGTTGTAGGCGTTCAGGATCCACGACAGCGACGAGATCGAAGTGCCGGGAAAAGAACGTTCGATGTCCGGAAAGGCGATGTTGACGATCGTGGCGTCAACGAAGGCCACCGCCGAGCCCAGGGCGGCGACGGCGAGCACGGTCCGCGGCGCGGGCC
>JBAPXO010000784.1:0-2482 GCA_049284255.1 Solirubrobacteraceae bacterium
CATCGAACGTACTCCACCAGCTCGCGGACCGCCTCCCACAAAGCCAGACCCGGGATCCCTCGCAAGTACTACCCACTTTGAATGGAGCCAGCCGGGATCGAACCGGCGACCTCCTGCTTGCAAAGCAGATCAGTTTGTCCACTCGTGTCTCGTGGTGCCTCGGAAATCCCTGCAAATCTAATTGTTCTGTTGGACACGTGGGGACACGACAGGACGGCGCTAGACAATCTCATGCACCCCTGGTGCACCCTCAGCGTGGCGTGCGTCTGGGCCGGCGGGGAGCAGGGCAGCCGTCGAACGTGCGCCCGGCTGCGTCAGCTGGTGGAGGTGGCCGCGCCGTCCAGGGCCGCTCTCACTTCGGCAATCGCCGTCTGCGCGTCGAGCCGCGGCGTGTCCTCGAACTCGTCCATCACGTGGCCGTAGGTGCTGAGCGTGAGCCGGGCGTCGTGGCCAAGCTGGCGGGCGACGTAGATGACGGAGCGCCCTTCGTGGAGCAGCAGCGACGCGAACGAGTGCCTGAGGTCGTACGGACGGCCGTGCGCGAGCCCCGCCGCCTCGATCGCGCGCTTGAAGGCTCGCCGGCGCCACGACTGGTACGCCGCAAGCGTCCAGGGCGCGCCGGTCGCTGACGGGAAGATCAGCGAGGTTTCGGATGGCCGGCCGCTTCTCAGCCGCCATTCTCGGAGGTCGACGGCGAGCGGCTGGAGCACACGCACCGTCCGATGAGCCGCCGTCTTCGTGTCCTTCTCCTCGCCAAGGGAGATGGCGCGCTCGACCAGGATCGTCTGCTCGCGGATGTCGCGCCACTGGAGCGCCAGCCCCTCACCGGGTCTGAGGCCAGCGTACGCCAGGACGCTGATCAACGTCGCGTCGCGCGGCGAGCTCGCCGCCCGCATCCGTTCGATCGTTGCCGGCGCTAGGGGACGGACCTCAGTGCGGCGCGGCAGCGTCGCCTTCCGCACCGCTCGCGCGGGGTTCGACTGGATCTGGCCGTTTTCGAACGCGCGCTGGAGGATCGCTCCGAGCAGGGTCAATGCGTAGCGGACCGAGACGCGGCCGTAGCCCGCGGCGAGCCGCTCCGCCTGCCAGCGGCCGATCGTCTCCGGCCTGATCGCCCGGAGTTCGAGCGGACCGAGCGCCGGCAGGATGTGCTTGTTCAGAAGTTGCCGGTAGTGCATCCACGTCTTCGGCGAGAGCTGGGATGCGTACGCCTCACACCAAGTGCCGACCACGTAGTCGGCGAGCGTGACCCTGCCCATGTCCATCTCGGTGAGCGTCCCGAGCTGCTGCCGGCGCCGGAGTTCCGCACCGAACGTCACCGCATCACCCTTACGGTCGAACGTCTGTACCCGGTACCGCCCACCCTGCCGCCAGCGCACCCGCCAGCGCACCGCCCCGTCCTTCAGAACCCGCCTCTGGATCTCCATGCTGCTTCCTCGCTGTCTGACTTCCTACAGCATGCCACCCCGCTCGGCACCTTCCGCGCAGCCCCACCCTTCTCCGACACTCGCCGCGCCCGCCGCCCCATCTGCCCCGCCGCACACCAATGACACAAAGCTCGGGCCAGACTACCCGAACCCCATGCACTGCATTTTCATACGTGGGGGGCGGGTAGTCTGGCCCGAGGGCGAGCAGAAACCCCAGGTGCGGCGGGGCTGTCCGGGGGCTCAGGTGTGTAATCGGATTACACACTTCGTTACACACTTTCCTACACACCTGAACGGGTCCGCCCCGGCTCAGGACGCGCTCTGCGCCGCTCAATCGCGCACTCGCCGCCAGCAGCTGATCGCCGGATACGCCTTTGGGACTGGAACCCGCGCCGATAGACTCGACTCATGAGCGTGACCGTGCGACTCCCCGATGACCTCGCCGCCCTCCTGGCTGAGGAGGCGGCGCGCCAGTCCGTGACCTCGGACGAACTCGCTGCGCGAGTGCTGGCCGAGCACATCCCTGCCCGACGGAAGCTCGGGTTCGTCGCGCTTGGCGCGTCGAACTCCGGACCTACCGCCGCTGAGGCGGAGGACACGCTCGCCGAGGGGTTCGGTCGCTGACGCTGGTCGTCGACACCGGCGTGCTGCTCGCTGCCGCCGATCGAAGCGACCCCGACCACACGGCCTGCCGGGAGCTGCTGGAGGCGCATCCCGGACCGCTCGTCACGACCGAGCTCGTGATCGCCGAGACCGGATGGCTGATCGACCGACAGCTCGGAGCGGCGGCCGAAGCCGCGCTCTACGAGTCCGCAGCCGCCGGCGAGATCCGCGTCGAGCCGCTATCGGCAGCCGACTGGACTCGAATCGCCGCGCTCACCGTTCAGTACGCCGATCAGCACCTTGGCGGCGTCGATAGCAGCCTCGTCGCCATCGCCGAGCGACTCGGCGCAAGCAGTATCGGCACTCTGGACAGACGCCATTTCGGCATCGTCCGTCCTCAGCACATTACGGGCTTCGAGCTGCTTCCGTAACTCACCGCCGCGGCCCCCGAG
>JBAPXO010000785.1:0-2593 GCA_049284255.1 Solirubrobacteraceae bacterium
TAGAGCTGGGACTCGTCGATGTACTGGTGGATGTCTGCAGCGAGCGCGCGTGCCGAGGCCAGGTCATGTCCAAACGGCTTCTCGACGACCACACGGGCATTCTCCGTCAATCCGGCATCGTGCAGGCCCTTGATCACCGTTCCGAACAGGAACGGCGGGATCTCCAGATAGAAGACGGGCCGCTGAGCCTGCCCGATGGCGTCGCGCACGCGCCCGTAGGTCTCCGGAGCCGAAAAGTCGCCCTGAACGTAGGCGAGCCGGGCGGCGAAGCGATCGAAGACCTCTTCGTCAAGCGGTTCCCCGGTGCCGATGATGCATTCGCGCGCATGCTCGCGAAGGTGCTCGACGGTCCAGTCGTCGACCGCCACGCCCAGCACCGGGCAGTTCAGGAGGCCGCGCCGCTCGAGGCGATAGAGAGAACGAAACGTCATCACCTTCGCCAAGTCCCCGCTGATACCAAAGGCTACGAAGAAGTCCGCGGCGTTATCGGCGCTGATCCTCCCGTCTGTCTTAGGTTCGGCGACGAGCGCCATCTTCCATCTCCCTCGCTTCGAACCCTCGCCCGAGCGTCCGATTTTTCGTGTGCGGATTCGTAGCTACGGAAGGTACGACCGCATGCCCGACCCGTCATCACCCCGTTCGGGTGAACCCGGAGTCGGCGCGCAGCGACGCGACTGCTGGCGGAATTCCGCCGGCCGTCGTGGGTTGCCGGTAGCCTGCCGCCAATGCCGATCGGCGTTTAGGCCACGCATGAATTGGGATCTCGTGATCGTGGCGGCGGCCGTGATGGCGGTGGCCGCCGTCTCGCGCCGCCTGACCGGCACCTCGGCCACGCCGGCGATGGCCTTCGTCCTGATCGGGCTGATCGCCGGTCCCCTCTTCACCGACGAGATCCGCCTGTCGCCGGGCGGCGCCGTCGTCCGCACCCTGGCCGAGGCCACGCTCGCTGTTGTCCTGTTCTCGGACGCCTCGCGGATCAAGCTCCGAGCGCTGCGCCATGAGTACAGCGTCCCGCTGCGCCTGCTGGCGGTCGGACTTCCGCTGACCATCGTCGCGGGGGCACTTGCCGGCGCCCTCGTCCTGCACGAGCTGAGCATCCTCGAGTGCCTGGTGCTGGCGATCGTGCTGGCACCGACCGATGCCGCGCTGGGCCAGGCGGTCGTCACCGAGCCGAGCCTGCCCTCGCGCATCCGTCAGGGGCTCAATGTCGAGAGCGGGCTCAACGACGGCATCTGCGTGCCGCTCCTGCTGTTGGCGCTGGCGGCCGCCGACATCGAGGCCAACTCATCGGCGTCTCATCACGTGGTCAAGGTCGTGAGTGAGCAGATCGGCTACGGCATCGTCGGCGGCGTGGCCGCGGGCCTGGCGAGCACCGCGGTGGTGGTGATGGCGCGTGGCCGGGACCTGATCGCCCCGGCTTGGCTCCAGCTCATACCCGTGTCGGGAGCCGCGCTCGCCTACGGGTTCGCAGCGGCTCTGGGCGGCTCTGGGTTCATCGCAGCGTTTCTGGCCGGAGGTCTGTTCGGCTATCTCACCGACCGCGAGTCCGAGGAGGCGTCGCGGCTGAGTGAGGAGATCGGCGATCTGCTGGGCGGCGTCACGTTTCTGATGTTCGGAGCGGTTCTCCTTGGGCCGGCGCTGGAGCACCTGAGCTGGGCCGCCGCCGCCTACGCGGTTCTCAGCTTGACCGTCGTGCGGATGTTGCCGGTGGCGATCGCACTCCTCGGCAGCGGCGCGCGCTTGCCAACCGTCAGCTTCCTCGGATGGTTCGGCCCGCGCGGTCTGGCCTCGATCGTATTCGCGGTGATCGTCGTGGACGAGGCGAATCTGCCGGCCACGAATACGATTCTGGTCGCCGCGTACGCCACGATCGGCCTGTCGGTGTTCGCGCACGGGATCACCGCGACGCCGCTGGCGAAGCGGTACGCCCGGTGGTACACGAATCACGCTCAGGGTCCGCAACAGCTGATGGAAGCCACGCCGGTGGCCGCGCACCGGCCCCGCGGCGCCGCGAGGACGCCTCACCCCCCTGGCTAGTCTCGGACCGGATCGGCGGGCACGAGGATGGCGGCGCCAAGGTCGACGAGCGTGGCTGCACCCAGCGGGTCAGAAGCTGTCGCCGAGGTCCTCGACGTAGTTCTCGGCGTAGTAGTTGAGGAACTGGGCGCGCGCGCCACGAAGTGCATCGGCGGCCCGTTGCTTGGCCGCTTCATCGTCACCCACCGCGACGCCGATGACGTAGTGACCGGCGCGCAGGTGCTCCGCGTACTCGCGAGCATGGTCGACTTCGTCGCTGACCGCTGCCTGGAGCCGTCGGACCATGGCTCCGGTTTTCCCGTGCGCCTCGCCCTCGACGTCGATGCGCGCGAGACCCTCGTCGCCGTGAAGTACCTCGCAGCGGTCAGCTCCGAATCCGGCCTGCAGCAAGCGCTGGCGGGCGTCTTCGAACGTCGGGGCGTCGACGAAGATCCCTACGACGCTTCCGCGCGGATAGGGGAAGGAGTCAGATGGGCTGGAGTCGCTGGACACGATGTTCACTCAGGTTGAAGCGCCTCGAGGCCCGGTGCCTCACCCGAAACGGGCGAGGTCACGC
>JBAPXO010000786.1:0-2851 GCA_049284255.1 Solirubrobacteraceae bacterium
ATGTAGAAGCGCGTCGCCCGGGACCGTGGGATCGACGTCGACGAGGTAGCCGAGGGTCATGGCCGCGAGGTTGCCGTGGGAGAGCATCGCTCCCTTGGGGCGTCCGGTCGTCCCGGAGGTGTAAAAGAGCCACGCCAGGTCATCGGAGGAGCTGGCGTACGGCTCTCTCCACACCGTCCCAGTCGTGAGCTCGGACCATGCTGCCGAACCGAACTCGAACACGGGCAGGGTCCCCTGGCCCAACCGGCCGGCCACGGGTGCCAGGTCCGGGCTGACGAAGACCGCACGCGCTTCGCAGTGCTCGACGATCCAGCCGACCTCCGAGGGGTGCAGCTTGGGATTCACGGGCACGGCCACGAACCCGCCCCACCAGGCTCCGAACAGCGCCTCGACGTAGCTGGGGTGATTCTTGGCGACGATGGCAACGCGGTCCCCCGGCGCCAGGGTGTGGCGTGAGGCCAGCGCACTGGCGATCGAGGCCGATCGTGAGGTGAGCTCTCCGTAGCTGAGGACATCGGCCGTCCCCACGCCGACGGCCGGCGCCTCGGGGTGAGCCCGACCGGCGCGCCACAGCCACGCCGCGAGATTCACGATGCGGCCTGTGCCGCCGAGGAGGGCGCCGCCAAAAGCGCGCGCAGCTTTTCGACGACGCGCCGGGCTGCGGGTGCGTCGATGTACTCGCCGCGATGAGCAAAGAAGGCGATGTGGCGATGCTCAGGCGGGACATCAGCCCCCCGAGCGGTGATCAGCAGGTGCCAGTGGCGCTCGAGCTCACCGTAGGCCTGCAGGTACACCCGCTCGGCATCGGTGACGTCCTCGAGCGCTGCCGAGACCCGCCGGATGGCGACCCCGAGGTCGGCGGCCTCACGCTCGCTCAGCGGCGCGGCCTCTACAGCGTGGCGGCGCAGCGCGAGCACGATCCAACCCGGGATCTCGAGTCCCGCCAGGGTGCCCGCCACCCAGCTTTGATCCTCGTATGCCCAGCCCCCGGCGGGCTCGGCGTCGACCATCGCGCAGATCGCGCAGTCTGAAAGGGCGGTCATCGCTTACTCGAAGAAGACCGCGGGCGGGGCCGAGCCCCACTCGTCGGCGAACTTGGGATCCTCCGCGGACCACTCCTGGGCGTGGTAGGAGGCGTTGTCCAGGATGATCTCCTCTTCGGCGGAGTACTCGACGAAGGTGCCGCTGTGGTCACGAAAATAGAAGGCCACGTTGTGCCCGGGGCCGTGGCGCACCGGGCCCCAGACGACGTCGACGACGCCGCCCTCGCGCATCCTCTCGTAGGCGGCGTGGACCGCCGGGGCGTTCTTGAGCGTGAACTGGTAGTGGTGCAGTCCGTTGAAGGGGCCGGCGACGATCGTGTAGCAGTGAAACAGCGTGTGGCTGCGAAAGAAGACGATCACCGGACCAACCTCGGGAGCGACGACGCGCGCGGACTCACGCAGTCCGAGTACTCCGGTGGCGAAGTCGATCTCCCCGTCGACGTCGTGGATGCGAGGCGCCACGTGGTCAAACGAGATCGGCGCGGGGGCTGTCGTCGGGGGGCTCACCAGGGCCGACATCGGGACGTCGACGCGGACGCCGGGAGTGATGTGGACGGCGTGGCCGGCCGGGGAAGCGATGCGCAGCGCTGTCCCGGCGCGCCACATCGGGCTGGGATCGATCCGCTCCACTTCCACGCCGGCCTGCCGGAAGCGGCGGTGCGCTCGGTCAAGGGCTGCTACGTCGTGGACGACGTAGGAGATGTGATCGATCCCGGTCTCCCCGGGCATGTAGACCAGCGAATACGGATCGAGGCCATGGGCAGCCAGGTAGTAGCGCCGCGCGTCGTCGACGTGGACCAGCGAGAACCCCATGTGCTTGACCGCGAATTCGGCCGCCGCCTCCGGTTCCGGGTCCCTCAGGGCGACGTAGCCCGCGCGCTGAATCTCCGTCTGGTCCGTCGTGTTCACGCTGGACGATGTCCGGTGCGCCTCGTCCGGAGTGGCTGTGGCCTGACTCATCACTTACCTCTCGACTGGGTTCGCAGTTTTATTCCGACTCGCCCGCGGTCACGGCCGCCGCGATGCCCAGCTGACCTTCGTCGCGTGCCAGGACCTCGGCCATCGTGGTCGCCGGTCGGCCGGTCCATTCGCGGACAGCGTCGGTGACGCGGTCGCCGTCTCGGTCACGCAGGAGCCCGAAGATCGTGGTCACGTGCTCGACCAGCCACTCCGGCGTCCCCGCGGCCAGTAGCCGGGCGCGGTTGCGCTCGTCGGAGATGGGCCGGTAGGTGACCGGTCGGCCAGTCGTCTGCGTCAGGAGCTCGGCGAGCTGATCGCCGCTCAAGGCCTGAGGCCCTGTGACCTCGATGTGAGTCGGCAGCGGACCATCGGCGGTGAGCGCGGCGGCGGCGACCTTACCCACGTCCATCGCGTCGACCCAGCTGACGGCGGCGTCAGCCAGCGTGAGCTCCAACTCGCCGCGGGCGATTCCCTGGGCAAAGCCGCCGATCAGCTGGGCGAAGGCGTTGGGTCGGATATTGGTGTGCGCGATGCCAGAGGCGGCGAGGGCCGTCTCGATCTCGAGGTGTTGGGCAGCGACCCGGGAGGGCGTGCCCGGGAACGCCGAGGCCGGGCTCGTCGAGATCTTCACGATCCGTTGGACCCCTGCCTGGCGCGCGGCGGCGATCGCGTTGAGCTGGAGCTCGGCCATCGTCGGTGCGTGCCCGGAGCACACCAACAGCGTCTGCACCGACTCGAAGGCGTCGATCAGGCTGCGGGGGTCGGCCAGATCGCCGACCCGAGAGTCGACCGGATGAGCCAGCGCGGCGGTGCGCTCGGGCGAGCGGACCAGGGCAACCGGATCCCGA
>JBAPXO010000787.1:0-1836 GCA_049284255.1 Solirubrobacteraceae bacterium
GCCCCCGACCACGGCGCGAGCGCCCTGTCCGATTGCGTCCTGCACGAGCTCGGAGACCTTGCGGCGCTGGTCCTCGTCGATCAACGGACCCACGTCCACGTCCTCGTCGACGCCCCGGCCGAGCTTCATCGCGCCCATCTTCTCGGCCAGCTTCTCGGCGAACTGGTCGGCCACCGCGCCGGCGACGTGGAAGCGGTTGGCCGATGTGCAGGCCTCGCCGATGTTGCGCATTTTGGCGATCATCGCTCCCTGGACGGCGGCGTCGATGTCGGCGTCCTCGAAGACGATGAAGGGGGCGTTGCCGCCGAGCTCCATCGAGAGCCGGAGCAGGTTGTTCGAAGCCTGGGCCATGAGCTTGCGCCCCACCTCGGTCGAGCCGGTGAACGAGAGCTTGCGCAGGCGGGGGTCGTCGATCAGCGGTCCGGTCGTCTCACCTGAGGAGGAGGCGGTGATGAGGTTGACGACACCGCCGGGCAGTCCGGCCTCCTCGAGGATCTTGGCCAGCATCAGCATCGAGAGGGGGGTCTGCTGGGCGGGCTTGACGACCATCGTGGCGCCCGCGGCGACCGCGGGGCCGATCTTGCGCGTCCCCATCGCCAGCGGGAAGTTCCACGGCGTGATCATCAGACACGGTCCGACCGGCTGCTTCATGGTGAGCACGCGGCCGGCGCCGTTGGCGGCCACGACGTAGCGACCTTCGACGCGCACGGCCTGCTCGGAGTACCAGCGGAAGAACTCGGCGGCGTAGACGATCTCCGAAAGCGACTCGGTCACCGTCTTTCCCATTTCCAGGGTCATCAGGAGCGCCAGGTCCTCCTTGCGCTCGATGATCATCTCGAAGGCGCGGCGGAGGATCTCCCCCCGGTCGCGGGGGGCCATGGCGGCAAACTCGGGGCCCGCCGCGACGGCGGCGTCGAGCGCGGCCTTGGCGTCATCGACCGAGGCGTCGGCGACGTCGCACAGGACCTGCTCGGTGGAGGGGTCCTCGACGGACAGGGTGCCCTTCGCGCCGTCGCGCCACTCCCCGCCGATGTACAGCTGCTTCGGAACCTGCTCGACTACTTGCTGCTCTTGGGAGGCGGTGATCGTTGTCATGTTTAGAACCTACCCTTCCGCGGAGGGTCGCTCACTGAGGCGCGCCGTTCCGCCGTCTTAAATGGCGGAGGCGGCCGACTTGGGCCGCCTCCACTCGGATCTCTTGGGGCTCCCTTACGCCGCCGCGGCGAGGGGGGCGGGCTCGAGCGCCACGCTCAGCACCTCGTCGATCGTCATCGCCATATGGAACTTCATCGCCTCGCGCACCTCTTCGGGCACGTCGTCGAGGTCGCCACGGTTGCGCTCGGGCAGGATCACGTCCGTGAGGCCGGCCGCGTGGGCCGCCAGGACCTTCTGCTTGAGCCCGCCGATCGGCAGCACCCGGCCCTGGAGGGTCACCTCACCGGTCATCCCGACGGTGTGCCTGACCGGCCGCTCGCTGAGCAGCGAGGTCAGGGCCGTAACCATCGTCACGCCGGCGCTCGGGCCGTCCTTGGGGATCGCGCCCGCCGGCACGTGGACGTGGAACGAGCGGTCCTCGAACTGCGTGGGGTCGACGTCCAGATCGTGGGCGTGGCCACGGACGTAGGAGAGCGCGATCTGCGCCGACTCCTTCATCACGTCGCCCAGCTGCCCGGTCAGGGTCAGGCCCGGCTTGCCCGGCATTCCGGTCGCCTCGACGAACAGGACGTCGCCGCCGGCGCCGGTGACCGCCAGGCCGGTGGCCACACCGGGGACCGCCGTACGGACGGCGGACTCCTGGAAGTGGCGCTGACGCCCGAGGGCGTCACGGATCTGCTC
>JBAPXO010000788.1:0-5323 GCA_049284255.1 Solirubrobacteraceae bacterium
TAGCCCGGGCGGAAGAACCGCTCGCACCCATCAAAGACGTCATGGGTGTGCTCGTGCCAGCCGAGACCGTCCCCGCTGCGGACGCGCTCGGTGATCTTCGGGGAGTCGATGACCGAGCCCAGGGCGATCTGAAAGAACCCCGGCAGGTACGCCGGACTGTCTGAATCGGTGAGGGCCACGGCCTGCTCGGGTGCCAGGCGGTAGGAGCCGCCGGCCGGGTCATACTCGACGTATCCACCGGCGGCCTGAGCGTTGAGCCACTCCCGGACGTAACGCTCGGATGTGTCAGTTCTTGCCGCCAGTTCCGCCGGTGACAGCCCCGGCTCTGCGGCCAGGGCACGGTAGAGCCCGAGCTTGTCGCCCATCACGACCAGCGCGGTGTTGAGCGTTGCTCCGACCTCATCGACGGCTCGAAAGACGAATTGCATCAGCTTGTCGCCGTCGACCTCGACGGCCCGGTCCAGTGTGCTCACGACATCCTCCTGGGTTTGTGTTTGTGGGAAGTTAGATCTCGTGCCTCACCGCTCGCATCAGGGGGCCGCCTAGTCTCTGAAACCACCGCAGACCGCGGATATCGGCATAGAATCGGGGTGTGCTGCTCGGCCGTGAACACGAGCGGCGAGGGATCGAGCGGGCGCTGGCCCAGGCGCGCGCGGGCATAAGTTCAACCCTGGCGCTGATCGGCGAGCCCGGCATCGGCAAGACCTCGCTGCTGGAGTGGGCGCAAGAGCGCGCCAATGGGATGCAGATCCTCCGCGTGCGTGGCGTGCAATCCGAAGCCGAGATCCCTTTCGGCTCGCTGCTGGAGCTGCTGACTCCCGCGCTCGACGCGCTGCGGCGCATCCCCCCCAGCCGGGCGGCAGCGCTCGAGACGGCGCTAGCGTTGCGTCCCGGAAAGGCGGAGGAGCGCTTTGCGGTTGGAGCGGCGACTCTCAGCCTGCTCGCCGCCCACGCTGAGGATCACCCCGTCCTAGTGATGGTCGACGACGCCCAGTGGCTTGATGGCTCCAGCGCTCAGGCGCTGCTGTTCGCCTTCCGCAGGCTGGTGGCCGACCCGGTGGCGGTGCTGATCACGGTCCGCGAAGGCGAGCCCTCCTTCCTCGACGGAGCCGATCTGCCGACGTCTCGCCTCAGCGGGTTGACCGGCGATCAGGCGCGAACGCTGCTCCCCGAGCTCTCAAATGAGCAAGCGCGGCGGCTGCACCACGCCACCGCCGGAAACCCGCTGGCGCTTCTGGAGCTCGCCGGTGATGCCCCGGAGAGGGCGATGGCGCCCGCGGACGCGCCTGTACTGGTCTCGGCGAGGATCGCTCGCGCGTTTCTGCGGCGTGCCGACGGCCTCAGCGCCCGGGCCCGTGCGGCGTTGCTCCTGGCAGCCATCAGCGACACCGGAGAGCTGGCCATGCTCGGGCGCGCGGCTGCGTCTCTGGGGGTCGACCTGACGGCGCTGACCGAAGCCGAGACGTCGGGCCTCGTGACCATCCGCGGCGGAGTGGTGGCGTTCATGCATCCTCTGGCTCGGGCGGCGGTCTACGCCGACGCGCCCGCCGACCAGCGTCGGGCCGTACATCGTGCGCTCGCCGCGGTACTGCCAGATCGCGACATCGATCGCCGCGCCTGGCACCTCGCCGCGGCCGCGGTGGGGGCCGACGCGTCCGCTTCGGCGGCGCTCGAGCACGCCGGCCAGCGGGCCTGGGATCGCAGCGCCTACGCCACCGCTTCGACAGCATTCCAACGGGCAGCGACGCTCAGCGAGACCGAGGCGCGTCGCGCGAGCCTGACCCGGCAAGCGGCGCAGTCGGCATGGCTCGGGGGACTCGCCGACCGGGCCGCGGCCCTGGTGCAGGACGCCCGGCCGTGGACCGAGAGCGCAACCGAGGTCGTGAAGCTCGACGCCCTTGAGGGCATCATCGCCGCGCAGCGAGGCCCGATCATGCGCGGCCACGAGATCCTGGTCGCCGCCGCCGGCGAGGCCACGGGAGACCGGGCGGTGGAGATGCTCGCCGAGGCCGCCAACGCCTGCTTCTACGCCGGGCAGCCGGCCCTGATGCTCGAGGCCGCCCGCCGGGCCCGAAGGGCGCTGCCTGAGGACCCTTCGATCCGCAGCCGCTTCCTCGCCGAGGTGGCCGACGGCATGGCACGCGTGCTCGGGGACGACGCCGCCGCGGGTGCAGCGGCGATGCGCGCCGCCGTCGCTCTGGCTGAGCGCACGCCGGAACTGCGTGACGATCCTGGCCTGGCGAGCTGGCTGGCGCTGCCTGCGATCTTCCTGCGCGAGACCGGGGAGGGCCGCGACCTACTCGACGAGGCGCTCGCCGCCACCCGGGCGCGCACCGCCCTGGGTGTGCTCCCGTTCATCCTCAACCTGATCGCGCGTGACCAGGCGACGACTGAGCGGTGGGCGGTCGCCGAGGCGACGTATCGCGAGGCCATCGCTCTGGCCCGGGAGAGCGGGCAGCGCACTCAGTTGACCTTTGGGCTCTCCGGGCTGGCCTGGCTGCAAGCGCGACGAGGTCGCGAGCAGGACTGCCGGACGTGCGCCGCGGAGGCGTTGCAGCTGTGTCGCCAGGTCGGGACTCGCTTGCTTGAGATCTGGGCCACCGCGGCCCTGGGCGAGCTCGAGCTGGGGCTCGGAAACGCGGCGCAGGCGATCGGGATCTTCGACAGCCAGCGGACGCTGCTTCTGGAGCTCGGCATCAGCGATCCCGATCTGTCGCCCGCTCCTGATCTCGTGGAGGCCTATCTCAGAGTCGGGCGCCGGGCAGAGGCGATGTCCACGACGGCGAGCTTCGAGGCTGCGGCGCGAGCCAAGAGACAGCCGTGGGGCCTTGCCCGGGCGTTGCGGTGCGCGGCCATGATCGCGCCCGAAGCTGAGAGCTCATCGTTGTTCGAGCAGGCGCTGGTCCAGCACGAGCGCACCCCGGACGTCTTCGAGACGGCGCGAACCCGGCTTGCCTATGGGGAGCGCCTGCGGCGGGACCGGAGCCGGGTCCGGGCCCGTGAAGAGCTGCGGGCCGCCGCGGCTGCATTCGAGCGAGTCGGTGCCACGCCGTGCCTGGAGCGCGCGCTCACCGAGCTCGCCGCGACCGGGGAGACGATGCGCCGGCGCGACCCGGCGTTGCGCGATGAGCTCACGCCGCAGGAGCTGCAGATCGCCCAGCTCCTGGCCGACGGAAAGACGACTCGCGAAACCGCCGCGGCGATCTTCCTCAGCCCTAAGACGGTGGAATATCACCTGCGCCACGTCTACCAGAAGCTCTCGATCAACAGCCGGGAACAGCTTGCGCCGGCAATCGCCGGTCTGGTCAAGGGTGGAGCTTCGCCCTCGGACTCCGGCGGCTGATCACGGGCGGGGCTTTCCCGCTGGGCCGGATTGGTGTATCACCAGAAGGGTGAAGGAGCTGCGCGGAACGGCGAGCGGAATGGTGGCGGCGACCCGCGGTGAGTGTTTCGCCGTCCTTGAGGCCGTCGACCGCTACCCGGAGTGGTACCCCGACGTCGTGCGCAGCGTCGAGGTGCTGGAGCGGGGACCGCAGGACCGGCCGGCCAAGGTGCGCGCCAAGCTGCACGTGGAGCACGGACCGATCACCAAGGACTTCGACCTGGTCATGGACGTGCTCGTGGACGAGCCCGACAACGTCAAGCTGGCCCGAGACACCGGCGGGCGCTCCGGCCAGGCCTTCGACGTCACCTGGCGCCTGTCAGGCGAGGAGAGGACGCGACTGGCGCTCGACCTCTACGCCAATCTCGATGCGCCCCGTTTCCTGCCCCTGGGCGGGATCGGCGACTCGATCGCCCAGGGGTTCGTGGCCGCCGCGACCGCGGCCATCGAATCGCGTCGCTAAGCCGTGGCGAAGCGGCCGATGTTGCACTCGGGGCGCACGCCCCGGAGATGGTCGCGCCAGATCCGGAAGTAGGCGAGCTCCTCCCGGGTGCGCAGCGGGGGGTCGAGCGCGTCGGCCTCGGCGGCGAACTCGGATTCTGAGATGCCCTCCTCCAGGACGTCGGTGAGCACCGACGCGGCGCCGCTGCCGTCCCCGAACTGGGATTTCTCGCGCCACAGCAGCGGCTCGGGAAGCCAGCCGGCAAATGCCTGGCGCAGCAGGCGCTTCTCGGGGACTCCGGATTCGGCGAGCTTCCACTGGGCGGGCAGGCGCAGCGCCAGGGCGATCATCTGGCGGTCCAGGAAGGGGACCCGCGCCTCGAGGCCGTGGGCCATGGTCACCCGGTCACAGCGCTGAAGGTTGAGGTTGTGCAGCCCGCGCACGGTGCGGATCAGCTCGTCGTTGAGCTCCTCGGGATCCGAGAACGCGCGGAGGTAGCTGTAGCCGGCGAACAGCTCGTCGGCGCCCTCGCCCGTGAGCACGACCTTCACGTGGCGCGCGGTCATCTCGGCCAGCAGGTAGTTGGGAACCGCACTGCGTACCAGCGAGGGGTCGAAGTGCTCGATGGCGCGAACCACGGGCGCGACCGCCTGCAGCGCCTCCTCGGCGGTGTAGAGGCGCTCGTGGTGATCGGTTCCCAGATGCTCGGCGGCCTGGCGGGCGGCGAGGATGTCGGCGCTGCCCTCGGTCCCGACCGCGAAGGTCATCAGCCGCTGCCCGCGTTGGGCGTAGTAGCGGGCGGCGATGGCGGCGATCAGGGTCGAGTCCAGGCCCCCGGAGAGAAAGACGCCCACCGGGACGTCGCCCATCATCTGGCGGTGCACGGAGTCGACGAGCGTCTCCCGCGTGGCCACCAGATCTTCGGGGGTGGGCTCGGGCCGAGGCCCGGCCGCGGCGGCCGCCTGCGGAACCGCCTGCGCAAATCGCTTCAGCCCGTTCTCAGGAGTCCAGTAGTGGCCGGGGGGGAAGGCCTCCACCTCCGGGCGCCATTGCGCATCGAAGGTGCAGAGCTCTGAGGCGAACCTGACCTCCGGGCCGCGCTTGGCCCAATACAGCGGCTTGATTCCGACGGGATCGCGGGCGGCGACGAACGACCCACCGTCGGCGGTGGCAGACAGCAGGGCATACATGCCTTCCAGGTCGCCGAGCGCGTCGGGTCCGCGGCACTCGAGCAGACGCAGCGCGACCTCGTTGTCAGAGCTGGTCTTGTACTCGGCGCTCCCAAGGTCACGGCGCACCGTCTCGTGGTTGTAGATCTCGCCATTCCCGACCAGCCATCGCTTCTCGTCGCCGCGAGAGCGCGACAGGGGTTGGTGTCCGCCCTGCACGTCGACGATGGCCAGCCGGCGGTGCCCCAGCCAGCCGCCGACGAAGCCGACCTCGCCCTGATCGTCGGGGCCGCGATGGACGAGGCGCCCGAGCATGCGCTCGTCCTCGCC
>JBAPXO010000789.1:0-2607 GCA_049284255.1 Solirubrobacteraceae bacterium
CGCTGAAGAAGAACGAGAGGGGCGCGAAGGCGAGCAGGAGCACGGTCGTATCGGCGGCCGCGCGCCCGAGCTCGGATTCGGTGAGCTTGTGCAGCAGGACGAGCGCGACCGCGAATGACACCATCGAGATCGTGATCCCGGCGGTCACTTCTGACCCGGTCAGGAAGCCGAAGACGCGGATCAACCACGGGTACAGGGGAAGGAAGGCGCGGCTCGATTGATGGCCGATCGATCCATATCCGTGGGCGGCGATCCTCAGGTACCAGAAGGAGTCGTAGCGCACCGTCGATCCCTCCAGCAGGCGCCCGAGCCCGCTCGGCGACGGCATCCCCAACCGGTAGATCCACCAGCCGCGGACCGCAGGGACGGTGAGAACGCCGATCGCCCCGGTCACGAGCACCAGCAGTCGCGAGGCCACGAACGCCTTGATCGGCATCGAGCCCGCGGCCCGCGGCAGCAGGCCGTCGCTCAGAGTCAGGTGCGCGCGGCCGCCGCCCGCGAACGCCGAGTCGGCGGCTGCAGGCGGGGCTACGCCGAGCTCAGCGGCGGGCGGGGCCAGATCGGTGCCCACGAGGTCTCGATTTCGTGCCGGTCATCAGCGACGTCCACGACCTCTATCGACACCCGGCACTCCGGGATTTAGGCCTCGCCGGAGATCCCGGAAAAACCGGAGTTTCGGCGGATTTGACCATGTGACCTGCCCCACAGAATTTCGCTGCGATGCGGTCTACGTTGTTGATGTGCCCATATCTACTCTCATCGACTGGTCCAAGGTCTGCATTCGGCCGATCCGCGCCGATGATGGGCCACGCCTGCGCGCCTCCCACGCCCGGCTCTCGCCCGAATCGCGCTATCGGCGCTTTCTGGCCGCCAAGCCCGAGCTGACGCCGTCGGACGCTCGCTACCTGGTGGAGATCGACGGATCCGATCACTTCGCCCTTGTCGCCACCCTCGATGACGAGGACGAATCGATCATTGCCGTGACCCGATTCATCCGGCTGGCCCACGACCCCGAGACCGCGGAGTTCGCGATCGTCGTCGGGGATGACTTCCAGGGCCAGGGTCTGGCCACCGAGATGCTCGCCCGGCTTGCCGAGGCGGCCACGGACCGCGGAGTCAAGCGCTTTCGCGCCACGCTGTTGAGCGACAACGTCGCCGTGCGCAAGATGCTCGAGCGGCTCGCCGCCGGGCCCATTTCAGAAAGGCGGATGGGCGCGGTCTCGGAGATCGAGATCGACCTCTCCGCCGACGCGGCAAGTCGCCGCGACTCGGCGGCCGCCATGATCGCCGCCTGCGCCTAGGGGCTGATTTAGCGGTCGACCTTGCGACGTGGATGGCATTCCCGACATGACGTGTCGGTTTTTGCGCCCACGTCCCCGGGAACGAGAGGCCGGGCGCTAACCAACCCGATACCTAATATGGGTCGCCAGCGGCGATGCCGCGACGCCGATGGGCTCAAGGCCCGGGTCCGCCACCCCTTGAAACAGCGGCTCGCCGGCACCCAGGATGACCGGCGCAACGTCGAGGATGAGCTCGTCGATCGCCCCCGCCGCGAACGCCTGGCGCGCCGTCGAGGCGCCGCCGGCGATGTCGATGCCTTGATCGCCCGCGGCCGCCTTGGCCTGCTCCAGCGCGGCATCGAACCCCTCGGTCACGAAGTGAAAGGTTGTCCCGCCCTCCATCGGGATCGGGTCGTGGGCGTAGTGGGTGAGCACGAACACCGGCGCGTGGTAGGGGGGCTCATCTCCCCACCATCCGCGCCAATCCTCGTCCCACTCGCCGCGGACCGGCCCGAACATGTTCCGGCCCATGATGTAGGCGCCGCTCGGCGCCAGCAGCTGGTCACGCGCCTCGGCGTCCGCCTCATGGCCGGGTTCATCGGCGCGCCAGTGCCAATCGTGGAGCCGGAGGCCATCCACGCCGAGCGGGTTGTCGCGGGTCTGGTCGGGTCCGGCGACGAAGCCATCGAGCGAGATCGACATGTGGCAGGTGATTTTGGTCATGCCGCTTGAGACTCTGCCACGCGCGCGAACTCATCGGCAGTGCGCGCGTGCGGACTGAAACTCACGCGTCCGTCGCGACGCCCTCGACGAAGATCATCCGTCGTCTGACTGCCGCCGGGCGGAAGGCGAGGGCCTCGGCGTACTCGGGTGAGGCGTACCAACCCTTGAGCGCCTCCATATCCGGGAACTCGACGATGATGACCGCCTGAGGTGGGGGCTCCTCGGCGGGCCAGTCGGCCTCGATGACCTCCGCCTGCGCCCCCCGGACGAGATAGCGGCCGCCGAACTTGGCGATTGCCGGCGCGGCGCGGCTTCGGTACTGCTCCCAGGCGTCGGGGTCCAGGACTTCGACCTGCGAGATGAGGTAGGCGCTCATGGGTTTCGTCCTCCTTGAGATACGGGATTCCCGACTCCGCCGGCGTCGAGCAGGCTCTCGGCGGCTTCCCGGGCGACGCTAGCGGCATCGGGTCGTTCGTCGAGGCTGCCCGACAGCGCGGCGCCGTCGTAGAGGAGCTGCAACTGCATCGCCAGCCCCCCGGGGTCGTCGGCCCCGGCGTCGGCGGCGAGCTCGGTCAGCAGCTCTCGCACCCAGGCGCGGTGGGCG
>JBAPXO010000790.1:0-7374 GCA_049284255.1 Solirubrobacteraceae bacterium
CTACTACACTGTAGGAAGTGAATTCAGCCTTTGATCCCGGAGCGTTGCTCGCCCGTTCATACGATCTCCCGCGGGGCCCGCGCGTGACTCTGCGTCTGAGTCGCCTGCGCGACTTCTTCCAGATCGCCGAGCTCCTGGAGCGCCAGGGGATAGAGCTCGACGAGCTCGAGCGGGCGCGGCTCACCCGCTTCGATCCACGCTCACGCGTGGTCATCTGCGCCACCGCGCTCGTGGCGGCGCACGAGACGGTGATCGGGGTGGGGGCGATCGACATCGATGGCGATCGGATCACCGAGCCCACCCTCGTGGTCGTCGACGAGCAGATGACCGACGGCCTCGGGGAGCTGATCTCGAACGCTCTCGTCGGGCGCGCCCGGACCCTGGCCGCGGCGCGCGCCGCCTGACCCCCGCCCCTGTCCGGAGGCTCCGGCCACGGGCTACGCTTAATTCATGCCCGCCCAGTCCTATGCCGGCAAAGAGTGTGTCTGCCAGCTGCGCAAGGGGATCTGTGACCAGTCCTGCGTGCGCGACATGCTGGACACCCCCTTTTACATCGCCTGCCTGAAGCTGAAGGGGCGGCGCTGCCTGGTCGTTGGCGCTGGCGACATCGGGCTGGAGAAGGTTGAGGGCCTGCTCGCCTGCGACGCCGACGTGACCCTGGTCGCCCCCGAAGCGCATCCCCACCTCCGGGAGCTCGCCGCCGAAGGCTCGATCCGGTGGGAGCAGCGCGAGTATCGCGCGGCCGACCTCGATGGGTGCCTGATCGCGATCGCGGCCACCGGCGACACCGACGTCAACATCTCGGTCTACGACGCCGCCGAGGAGCGGGCGATGCTCGTCAACGTCGTCGACGTGCCCCCGCTGTGCAACTTCATTCTCCCGGCGATCGTGCGCACCGGCCCACTGGCCGTCGCCATCTCCACGGCGGGCGCCTCGCCCGCGCTGGCAAAGCGAATGAAGCGTGAGATCGGAGAGCTCTTCGGCGAGCCCTACGCGGACCTGGCGGTGATGCTCAACGACGCCCGGGGATGGGCGAAGGCAACGCTGCCCACGTATCAGGACCGCAAGGAGTTCTTCGAGGGGATCGTCGGCGGCGACCCCGACCCGATCGAGCTCCTGCGCGTCGGCGACGTCGAGGGCGTGCGGGCGCTGATCGAGTCCGCCCAGCTCGCCTCGGCACCGGCGTGAGCGAGCTCACCCACCTCGACTCCGCCGGGCGCGCGCGGATGGTCGACGTGGGCGACAAACCGTCCACCGAGCGTCGCGCTCTAGCGCGCGCCGTGGTCCGCCTGTCGTCAGATGCCGCCGCCCGCGTCCAAGCCGGCGACGCCCCGAAGGGCGACGTGCTCGGCGTGGCGCGGATCGCCGGCATCCAGGCCGCCAAGCGGACTGCCGAGCTGATCCCGCTCTGCCATCCGCTCGCCCTCAGCTTCGTCGGCGTCGAGGGCACGATCGACCCCGAGGGGGGACAAATCGAGCTCCTCGCCGAGGTCCGGACGACCGGGCCAACCGGTGTCGAGATGGAGGCTCTGACCGCCGTCTCCGTGGCCGCATTGACCGTGTACGACATGGTCAAGGGGATCGAGCGCGGCGCCGAAATCGCGTCCGTCATGCTGCTGCAGAAGTCCGGCGGGCGCTCGGGCGACTGGCGTCGCTGACAGCCGTCGCCCCGCCGTCGGCTCCCCGACCCTATCCTGAGGGCCGCTATGAGGACCGCGATCCTTACCGTCTCCACCTCGGTTGCCGCTGGGGAAACCGAGGACCGCTCGGGCGAAGCTCTGGCCGAGCACGCCCAGGTCGTCGGCGCCGAGGTCGTCGCCCAGGATGTGCTTCCCGATGACGGCGCCGCGATCGAAGACTGGCTGCGCGCACAGGTCGCCCAGGGAACGCCCCTGATCTTCACCACCGGCGGCACCGGTCTGACCGACGACGACGTCACACCTGAGGCGACGGCGGCCGTAGTGACCCGTGCCGCTCCCGGATTCGCCGAAGCGATGCGCGCCGAGGCGCTGCGCCACACCCCGATGGGCATCCTGACCCGCGGCGTGTCGGGGATCGCCGGGCGCTCGCTGATCATCAACTTCCCGGGAAACCCGAAGGCGATCGGCGAGCTTTTTCCGGTGATCGGGCCGACGCTCGAGCATGTCGTCGCGACGCTCCAGCGCGAGGGTGGCACAAGAACCCCCGGCCATTGAGCTGCGCGGCCTCACCCGCTACTTCGGCGAGCGGATCGCGCTGCGAGGGGTCTCCGTGCGCCTGGCGCCCGGCGAGACCCTGGCCGTCCTCGGGCGCAATGGCGCTGGGAAAACGACCCTCCTGAGGATCCTCGCCACGCTGCTGCGCCCGCATGAGGGCGAGGCGCTGGTGTTCGGCGAGCCGCTGCCCCGGCGGGCGTTCAGCGTGCGCGGCCGGCTCGGGTTGCTCGCGCATGAGCCGCTGCTGTACCGCGAGCTCACCGGCCGTGAGAACCTCGAGTACCACGCGGGTCTGCACGGCGTGGCCCGCGATCGCGTGCAGCAGGTGCTCGAGGCCGTTCAGATGGAGCGGCGCGCCGGTGAACCCGTGCGACAGCTCTCTCGGGGAATGATCCAGCGCCTGGCGGTGTGCCGCGCGGTCCTGCACGAGCCTGAGCTGCTGCTGCTCGACGAGCCGCGCGCCAACCTCGATCCCGCGGCCTCGGAGCTCGTGGAGCCGCTGATCGGAAGGCGGTCTGGGGCCACCCGGGTGTTGACCAGCCACGATCCCCGCTCGGCGCTGGCCGAGGCCGATCTCGTCCTCGGTCTCAAGGACGGCCGCCCGGCATTCCTGGGCGCACCCGAGAATCTGGGCGAAGAGAAGCTACGGGACCTCTACGCATGAGGACGGCTTTGATTGTGTTGCGCAAGGACCTCCGGCTCGAGCTGCGCACGCTGGAGACGGTGCCCGCCATGGTGCTGTTCGCCCTGGTGACCTTCGTGATCTTCCACTTTGGGCTCAACCGCGACACGATCGACGGGCAGCTCGCCGCTGGGGTTCTGACCGCGACGCTGCTGTTCGCGGCCATGCTGGGGATAAACCGGCTGTTCGTCGCCGAGCGCGAGCAGGGCGGATTTGACGCCTTCCTGTTGGCCCCGGTTGACCGCAGCGCGATGCTCGTCGCCAAGGCCGCGGCCCTGTTCCTGTTCCTCGCGGGGCTGGAGGTCGTCGCCGTCCCGGCGTTTGGGCTGTTTCTGCTGGGACCGTCGCTTGGACCGGCGCTGCCGGGGCTGATCCTGGTCCTTGTTCTTGCGGACATCGGACTGGCGGTGATCGGAACGCTGGTCTCGGCGATCGCCGTCCACACCCGCGCCCGCGACCTGATCGGTCCGATCATGGGGCTGCCCCTGCTGATCCCGGCACTCATCGCCACCGCGCGCGCTGCCGGGCCGCTGTTGCGCAGCGCCCACGCCGCGAGCGCGCCGCCTGGCAAGTGGCTGGCGATTCTCGCCCTTTATGATCTGGTGTTCGCACTGCTCGCCTACGCGGTGTTCGACTTCCTCCTGGAGGATTAGTGCCTTCCACCACTTACGGCAAGGGGCTGCGGAGCCTCTCGCTTGCCACGATCGCGACCATCAGCCTGGCCCTGGTGCTGGTCTTCTATTACGCGCCGCTCGACGCCAACCAGGGTTTCGTTCAGAAGATCTTCTATATCCACGTCCCGCTGGCCATCGTTTCGCTGTGCGGGTTCGTGTTCGGAGCGCTGATGGCGATCGGCTACCTGCGCACCGGCGACCGCAAATGGGACATGCGCTCCTACGTGGCCATCCACATGGCGCTCATCTTTGGCGTCGGTGGACTGATCACGGGCTCGATCTGGGCCAAGGCCTCCTGGGGGCACTGGTGGGTCTGGAACGAGCCGACGCTGGTCTCGTTCTTGATCGTGCTGCTGCTGTTCGCCACCTATCAGCCGCTGCGCTTCTCGATCGAGGATCCTGAGCGTCAGGCGCGCTACGCCAGCGTGTTCTCGATCGTGGCCGGGGCGTTCGTGCCGCTGAACTTCATCGCCGTGCGCCTCTCGACCCAGTTCGTGCATCCCCGGGTGCTGACGCTGACTGGGAGCAATCTCCCGGGATCGATGGAGCTGACCTTCCTGATCTCGCTGGTCGGGATCGCGCTCCTCTACACGACGCTGTGGAAGTACGAGATGACGGCTAAGAACGCCCGCTCGCAGGTCCGCCGCCTGCGCCGCACGCTGCTGGGCGACGACGGCCGCAGCCCGATCAGAAGGAGCGCAGCCCCCTCATGAGCCTGGTCTACGCCATTGCTCCCGCGCTGCCGCTCGGCAAGGCCGGGAAGTTCGTCGCCGGGGCCTACATCGTGTTCATCGCCCTGATCCTCATCTATGTGGCGATCATGGCGGTGCGCGCGCAACGCCTCGAGCGCGAGCTCGACGACCTCCAGCGCGACGTCGAGGCGATGCGGTCCGAACGCGAGCCCGAACGCGAGCCCGAGTCCGTCCTATGAGCGAGCTGCTGGCCATTGGGATCTCCCACAAGACCGCCCCGGTCGAGGTCCGCGAGCGCCTGGCGCTCCCCGAGGCCCGGGCCGAGGGTTTCATGCGCGACCTGCGCGGCGTCGCCGAGGTCCACGAGGCGGTCGCGATCTCGACCTGCAACCGGACCGAGCTCTATCTCGTCGTCGGGGATCCGGTGGAGGCCGAGAGCGCGGTCCTCGGAATGCTGGCCGGTCAGGCCGGGATCCGCCCCACCGAGCTCGCCGGCGCGATCTACTCGCATCGCAACTGCGACGCCGCCCGCCATCTCTACCGCGTGGTCGCCGGACTGGAGTCGATGATCATCGGCGAGGCCGAGATCCAGGGACAGGTGAAACGAGCCTACGAGAGTGCGCTTGCCCAGGAGAGCACCGGGCCGCTGTCCAACCGCCTGTTCGGCGCCGCCCTGGCCACCGGAAAGCGTGTGCGCACCGAGACCGCGATCGGAGAGCGTCAGCTCAGCCTTCCCGCGGTGGCCGTCGCTCTCGCCCGTGAGCAGCTCGCTCAGTCGCGCCCGGACGGCTCACCGGCGGGACGCGTGCCCGCTTTAGAGGGTGCGGAAGTGGTGATCATCGGCACCGGCGAGACCAGCGAGCTCGCGGCTCGTGCGCTGGCCGAGAGCGGTGCCCGGACGGTGTTCGTAGCCACCCGCCGCCGGGACCGCGCGATCAGCCTCGCCAAGCGCTACGGCGGGTCGAGCCTGAGCTTCGACGAGCTTCCCGAGGCACTCGAGCACGCCGATATCGTCGTCGCCGCCACCGCGTCGCCGCATCTGCTGCTGGAGGTCCGTGAGCTCGCCGAAGTCATGGCCCACCGCCACGGACGTCCGCTGCTGCTGATCGACCTCGCCGTGCCGCGTGACATCGATAGCGCGTGCGCGGGCCTGGACGGCGTCTCCCTGTATGACATCGACGATCTGCACGCGGTGGCCAATCGCAACCGCAAGGTCCGCCAGGCGGAGGCCCGCAAGGCCGAGGGGATCATCGAACAGGAGATCGGCCAGTTCGCCGTATGGCTGGGATCGCTCGAAGTGTTGCCAACGCTGGCCGCGCTGCGCGCCCGCGCAACCGAGATCGCCACCCAGGTCGTGGCCGAGAACGATGGCCGCTGGGACTCGGCCTCGCCACGGGACCGCGAGCGGGTCGAGGCGATTGCCAGGAGCGTGGTCAACCGCCTCCTGCACGAGCCAACGCTGCGGATGAAGGAGATGCACGACGACCGCGTCCATGCGCGGATGGCGCTGGTTCGCGACCTCTTCGGCCTCGACGTGCAGGAAGGCGCGCTCCCGACGCCGGTGGCCAAGACCGAGCCCGAGCTCGCTGAGGTTCGCGAGCTGCCCGTGCGAGCGCAGGCCGGCACCAACCGCCGGACCTGATGCGCATCGGCACGCGCGCCAGCGCGCTCGCCATGGCCCAGGCCGAGTGGGTGGCGCGGCACCTGGGCGATCAAGCCGAGATCGTCAAGGTCACCACCCTCGGTGACCGCGGCGCGGCGGTCGCCGACAAATCGCGCTGGGTCTCTGAGCTCGAGCGGGCCCTGGCCGAAGACCGCATCGATCTCGCGGTCCACTCGGCCAAGGATGTACCCACCGAGCTCGGCGAAGGAATGGAGATCGTCGCCGTGCCACCGCGCGCCGACCCCCGGGACGTGATCTGCGGAGCCCCCGGCGTCGGGACCAACGAGCTCGCCGCCGGGGCTCGGATCGGGACGAGCAGCGTTCGCCGGGCCGCCCAGCTGCGAGCGCTACGCGACGACGTCTCGGTTGTGGAGCTCCGTGGCAACGTCGACACCCGGTTGCGCAAGCTCGCCGAGGGGGACGTGGATGCGATCGTGCTCGCGCTCGCCGGCTTGGAGCGGCTGGGCCGCGCGGACGAGGCCGGCGGCGTGCTCGAGGAGTTCGTCCCCGCCGCCGGTCAGGGCGCCCTGGCGATCGAGGCGCGCTCCGGGGAGTTTTCCGGCGAGTCCCTCACCGCCGTCAGCGACGAGGCGTCGATGGCATGCCTGACCGCCGAGCGTGAGCTCGTGGGCGCCCTCGGCGCATCGTGCAACACCCCGGTCGGCGCCCACGCGCGGTGCTTGGACGGCGGGCTGGTTGCGCTCACCGGCTGGGTGGGGCTGCCCGACGGATCGGCCTGGCTGCGTGACGCGGTCACAGGCGCTCCCGACGCCGTCGGGGCGAAGTGCGCGGAGCGGATGCTCGCCGCCGGCGCGGCCGAGCTGCTGGCGCGTGCCGAGGCGGAGCTGGTGGGATGACTGTCTATCTGGTGGGCGCCGGCCCGGGCGATCCCGGCCTGATGACGGCACGGGCGTTAGAGCTCATCGCGGCCGCTGACGTGATCATCCATGACCGCCTGATCCCGGTCTCCGCGCTCGACGGTGCCCGTCCCGACGCCGAGCTCATCTACGCCGGCAAGGAGGGCGGCGGCCCCTCGGTCTCCCAGAGGGACATCGAGCAGTTGCTCCTGCAGCACGGCTCTGCCGGCCGGATGGTGGTCCGCCTCAAGGGCGGGGACCCGTTCGTCTTCGGGCGTGGGGGCGAGGAAGCCGAGGCGCTGCACGCGGCCGGGATCGCGTTCGAGGTCGTGCCCGGGGTCACCGCCGCCGTAGCGGCCTCGGCCTATGCCGGGATCCCCGTCACCCACCGCGATGCGGCCAGCGCGGTGGCCTTCGTGACCGGTCACGAGGACCCTGATAAGCCCGAATCGGCGCTCGACTGGGAGGCGCTGGCGCGGTTCCCCGGGACCCTCGCCGTCTACATGGGCGTACGCCAGCTGCCGATGATCGCCCAGCGGCTGATCGAAGGCGGACGCGCGGCCGACGAGCCGGCGGCCGTGATCGAGCGCGGCACCCTGCCCGACCAGCGC
>JBAPXO010000791.1:0-3714 GCA_049284255.1 Solirubrobacteraceae bacterium
GAGGATCCTCGAGGGCTACCGCCCGCCCTACACCGCAACGGTTGTCTCCAAGCTGCTCGAAGCCGGCGCGCCGCTGCTGGGCAAGACCAATCAGGACGAGTTCGCGATGGGGTCCTCCAACGAGAACTCGGCCTTCGGTCCCGTGCTCAACCCCTGGGACCGGGGGCGGGTGCCGGGAGGCTCGTCGGGGGGAAGCGCCGCCGCGGTCGCCGCCGGCCTGGCCCCGTGGGCGATCGGCACCGACACCGGGGGCTCGATCCGCCAGCCGGCGGCCTTATGCGGGATCGTGGGGGTCAAGCCAACCTACGGCGCGTGCTCGCGCTACGGGATGATCGCCTTCGCGTCTTCGCTAGACCAGGCGGGGCCGCTCGCGCGAGACGTCACCGACGCGGCGCTGCTCCTCTCTGAGATGGTGGGCCACGACCGCCGGGACTCAACGTCGTTGGAGTTCCCGGGGACGATCGAGCGGCCAAACGCTGAGGACCTGCGGGGGGTGCGGCTGGGAGTCCCGGAGGACCTGGTCTCGAACTCCGAGGACGGGACGGGGATCGAACCCGGGGTACGCGCCAGCTTTGAGGCCGCGCTGGCGCTGGCCGAGGAGTTGGGAGCCTCGGTGCATCCCTGCCGGCTGCCCCATGCCCCGCACGCCCTCTCGGCGTACTACCTGATCGCCCCAGCCGAGGCTTCGGCCAACCTGGCACGGTTTGACGGCGTGCGCTACGGGCTGCGCGTCGACGGCGACGCCAACCTGGAGACGATGTACACCCACACCCGGGCTGCCGGCTTCGGCCCCGAGGTAAAGCGGCGGATCATGCTCGGCACCTACGCTCTGTCCAGCGGCTACTACGACGCCTACTACGGGACCGCGCAGAAGGTCCGCACCAAGATCTCCGAGGACTTCCGGGCCGCGTTCGAGGAGTTCGACTTCGTGGTCACCCCAACCAGTCCCTGGACGGCGTTCGAGCTCGACGCCAAGACCGACGACCCCCTGGCCATGTATCTGAACGACTTCTGCACGGTCCCGATGTCGCTGGCCGGCATCCCGGCGGTGTCGATTCCCTCGGGGCTGAGCGACGGGCTGCCGGTGGGATTCCAGCTCGCGGGGCCGGCGTTCAGCGAGAGCAAGCTGCTCGATGCCGCCTACGCGCTCGAACGAGCGATCGCCTTCGACGGGAGCGGGGTGCGGACATGAGCGTCACGCAGTCTGACTACGAGCCCGTCATCGGGCTTGAGATCCATGTCCAGCTCAAGACCAAGACCAAGATGTTCTGCGGTTGCGCACTCTCGTTCGGGGATCCGCCCAACATCCACACCTGCCCGGTCTGCCTGGGGCTGCCGGGCGCCCTCCCCGTGGTCAACGCCCGAGCCGTGCAGTACGGGATCATGATCGGCCTCGCGCTCGAGTCCGAGATCGCCCCGCGGTCGCTGTTTCACCGCAAGAACTACTTCTATCCCGACCTGCCCAAGGGCTATCAGATCTCCCAGTACGACGTGCCGTTGTGCAGTGGTGGAAAGCTCGGCGAGGTCAGGATCCACCGCGTGCACCTCGAGGAGGATGCGGCCAAGCTCATCCACGTCGGCGAGAGCGGCCGTATCCACGGCTCGGATCGCAGCGTCGTCGACTTCAACAGCGGCGGCACGCCGCTCGTGGAGATCGTCACCGAGCCCGACCTGCGCTCGCCTGAGGAGGCCCACGAGTGGCTGGTGCTTCTGCGGACCACGCTTCGCCAGCTCGGCGTCTCGGACGTCAACATGGACGAGGGATCGCTGCGCTGTGACGCCAACGTGTCGGTGCGCCCCCGCGGCAGCACCGAGCTGGGGACCAAGACCGAGCTCAAGAACATGAACTCGTTCCGGTTCTTGGAGCGGGGCGTGCGCGCGGAGATCGAGCGCCAATCCACGCTGCTGGCCCAGGGAGCTCCGGTGATCCAGGAGACCCTTCACTTCGACCCGGTGTCGGAGCGGCTGACGACGCTGCGCTCCAAGGAGGAGGCGCATGACTACCGGTACTTTCCCGAGCCTGACCTCGTCCCCCTGCTCGCCACCGAGGAGATGCTTAAGGCGGCGGCCGCCGAGGTCCCCGAGCTCCCGGCCGCCCGCGCTCAGCGCTTCGAGGCCGAACTCGGGCTGAGCCCGGTCAAGGCCCGCGACCTGGCTTTTCGCCGCGAGCTGGCTGACTACTTCGAGTCGGCCCTGGCCGCGACCCCCGACGGCAAGACCAGCGCCGTGGAGATCTCCAACTGGATCCCGCTGCTCGTGGAGCGGATCGGCTCAGACGCCGATCCTGCCGTCAGCCAGGTCTCGGCGGCGGCTCTCGCCGGGCTGGCGACGATGGTCAGCGCCAAGGAGGTCAGCCGCGATGCCGCTCGGGAAGTCCTCACCCGGCTGGTCCAGGATGGGGGAGACCCGCGCGAGATCATTGAGCGAGAGGGCCTTGGCGCGCTGAGCGCCGACGACGGTGACGGCTTAGCGGCGATCGTCGACGAGGCGATCTCCGCCGACCCCGGCGCCGCCGACAAGGTCCGGGGTGGGAACGATAAGGCGATCGGTCCCCTGGTCGGGCACGTCATGCGCCAGACCAAGGGCCGCGCAGACGGCGGAGAGGTCCGGCGCCTGATTCTCGAGCGCCTGGGGAAACCTTAGATCGACGGCCGGCTTAAGTGCGAGAAAGCCGACGGACGACGAGGCCCGCTGCGAGGAGCGTGCCGCCACCGGCGGCGAGAAGCACGACATCGAGGCCCGTGAAAGGCAGCGTGCTAGCGCTCGCGGCAACCGTGGAGTTGCCAGCATTGGAATTGTTGTTGCCCCCCGCGGGCGACCGTGACGCGTTCGCGTTATTGACTGACTGGCACGTCTCGGTGTTGTACGACTGACACGTTGAGTTGCCCGACGCCAATGCGGCGGCCGGCGCCGCCAGCATGATTACTAGTCCTACAAGTAGACCAACAAAGCTTTTCATTTCTGCCTTTCGCACAGATCAGAAGATACCAAGACCGCGGCCTGCCCAAACCTTCCCACGGTCAAACCTGCACGTTCCCCTGCAGGATCATACACCAAGGCGCTGCAAAAACGCAAGCGTTCAAGCAACCCTTCGCTACTTCTTACATCACCTCCGTGATCATGCTAAACGCCTGTGTGGACGTAAGGGGATGCGCGGAGTAGACGCGGTCTAGGGCCTGCTGGACCACCTCTTGGCGGGAATTGA
Source organism: Solirubrobacteraceae bacterium (assembly GCA_049284255.1). Lineage (GTDB taxonomy): Bacteria > Actinomycetota > Thermoleophilia > Solirubrobacterales > Solirubrobacteraceae > Palsa-465. The sequence continues at coordinate 3,206 of JBAPXO010000791.1, forward strand.
TCGCCCGCGCGGTTTCGAAGTCGCGATGCGCGGTGTCCCGGTCGCCCAGGGCCGAGGCCGCAAGGCCGGCCCCGAGCCAGGAGAACCACGCACCGGGCTCCTCCGAGATCGACTGCTTGAAGCGATCGGCGGCGACGCGGTAATCCCCAATCTCGAGCGCAAGGGCCCCGGCGGTGCGGCCGGGAATGGAACTGAGGGGGTCCAGTTTGCGAGCCTTGTTCAGATCGCCGAGAGCGGCCCGTGGGTTGGCGGCCGAGACGTCGGAAGCGAGCGAGACCTCGCGCACGGACAGATACGGGAAGGCGAGAACGAGGACTGCTGTGATCATCGCCACCGCCGTCAGTCCCACCTTCACCACGTTGGGGACTGGCCGTGCCCGGGGGAGGATCCTCGACCGCTCCGCTTCGGTGGCTGGGCCTAGTGCGGCGGCCATCCCGAGAAAGCCCAGCGCCGGACCGGCAAGCGCGGGGATCTCCCAGAACCAGTCCAGGGAGCCGTGGATCAGCCAG
>JBAPXO010000792.1:0-4640 GCA_049284255.1 Solirubrobacteraceae bacterium
CTGCGCAACATCGACGCGGTCTTCGACGCCTACCGTGTCACTCCCGGCGCTGGGTGATCCGGTCCCGCCCGCCCGCGGGGCGATCGGCCTGAGGGCGGCGAGCGCGTTGGCGGTGCCTGCGCGGGCAGTCTGAAGGACGGAGGCGCTGCCGGAGGCACCTGAGTAGGAGGTGGGGCGGTCGGGGGCGCTGGGGGAGGCGGTCCAAGGGCCGGGGGCGCGACGCGAACCCTGGTGACCTGGGTCGACGGCATGCGGGTCAGGAGCACGGCATGCCCGGTCCGGAGCGTCTTGATCTCGTTCGGATCGATCAGGAAGCGCTCGGCCGGGTGGCGCGTGCCGCGACTCGCTCCCGCCCGGGCGAACATCCGGGGCAGCTGCTGGGTCTCCTCCCAACGCCACTCGGTTCCGATCATCTGCGCGAGCGTCAGCGCCGACCCGGGAACCTCCTGGCGGTGGATGACCTTCACGCCGGTGATGCCCAGCACCTGCTCACCGAAGCCTCGCCCCGCCCGCTCGAGGTCGGCGAGCTCCTGAGTGGCCGCGAGGACGCTGGTGCCGGCCTCACGCCCGCGCGCGAACAGCGCCAGCACGTGGTCTGCGCCCAATGCCGAGAACTCGTCGATAGCGACCGTCGCCGGCCGGGCGCCCGGCCCCAGGCGCTCCAGCCGCTGTCCCGAGGCGGTGGTCAGATCCTGGATCGCCAGGGCACCGAGTTGCGCGGCGAGGTTGCCATAGACGCTCGAGTTCAGGCTGAAGAGCACCACCTGATCGCCCTCGAGCGCTCGGCGGAGATCGATCGTCTGTGACGGCGGCCCCGGGGCGAGGTAGGCGCCGGCCGTCGACTCGCTGAGCACGGCCAGCCGCGTACCGAGCCCCCGCGCGGCGCTCAACTGATCGGGCGTCAGCCCCCCGAGGTAGTCCTGGACGCGGTCACGCAGGGTCGGAGGGACGTCGCGCAGCCGGGTGGCCAGCCGACGCGGTTCCATGAGCGAGACGACCTCCTCAAGGGTCGCGGCTCGCTCGGGGTGCGCCGCGTGCAGGACCTGGAGGACGGTCTGGACGTAGCGCTCGGCCGCGCGCATGAAGTGCGGCTCGGTGAAGCGCTCGGTGGAGATCAGCTTGTCCTTGAGCGCCGTGGCGTTACCGTGGGCCAGCGGGTTCCAGTGGCAGGCGCCATCCGGAGTCCAGATGCGCAGCTCGCGCCCAGCCGAGGCGGCCGCTTGGCCCAGAGTCTTGGCGAACGCCGGAGACCCCTTCATGTCGATCGCCACCACGGGATTGCCACGCGCGACCTGATCGCGGAGGATGCTCAGGAGCGTCGTCGTCTTTCCGGATCCGCTCGCGCCGAGGATCAGGGCGTGGGCGGCGAGCTGCCCGTCGCTGAGATGCACCGCTCGTCCGGCGGGGTCTCTTCCCAGCAGCACGCTACTGCGCTCCAGGGCACGACCGGTGCGCGCTTCGCGGCGTTTGGCCAGCCAGCGCAGCCCGGGACCGACCGCCCGGGCGATCGCGACGGCCGCCATCATCCCGATCGCCCAGGCGAGCGAGGGCGCGAGCAGGAGCCCGGCAAGAAGCGCCAGCGACAAGTAGCGGCGCAGGTTGCTCGTGGGGCGATCGGGGCTCACGGCAGGCGTCCGCTGTTAGAGGCAGCCTCGCGACCCGCGTCGCGCGGACGGTCGAGTGCCCGGCGTGCCGCGCGCCCGGCCACGACCGGTCCGGCCTCGCTGCCCCACTGCACGGCCTGCACCCGCACCAACCAGCCGATTCCCAGCCGCCGCACTGACTCGCGCAGCGCGCGTCCGACCGCCGGATCGTCGACGAGGTAGACGACCGCCGCGATTCTCCGGTCGGTGGCGTAGGCGGTCAGGATGTCCTCGCGGCGCCGCCTTGACTTGGACGTGAGCTCAAGTTCGAAGGCGACCCGGTGACCGGTGCCCGTGACCATCGACAGGTCTGGGTAATGCAGGCGTGGCCGACCGCCGGCGCCGGCGCCGACGCCGCCCAAGCGGATCCCGAACGGCTCGCCTTCGCGGTCGGGCCGGAGGTCATGGGATCGCATGTGGCGTTCGCTGGTGACCTCTCGCCACGAGCCGAACAGTCCGCCGCGGGCCACCAGCATCAACCAGCCAACGCCGACATCGTGGCGGTAGGCCGAAAGGTCGGCGCGCTTGGGAGCGGGTAGCGAGCTGCCGATCGCCCGCAGTCCCTCGCGACTGATCTGGTGGTAGCGCGGTTCGCCCGTCAGCCTCTGCTCGCTCTCCAGGTAGCCGCCGGAGCGCAGAGTGCGAACGCGCGCCGTGGCGGCTTCCGCGCTGATCCCGAGCAGCGCCCCCACCTGTCCGGCGAGAACGAGCCGGTTCTCGGCTGCGAATTCCAGCAGCCTGCGGTCGCGGTCGGTGAGGATCACCGGGCCACGCCGGCGCCCGCGTCTGGGTCGATCGGTATCCACGTCGACACCGAGCCTGCGGCGGCCCATTTGTCACCCCCCTGAGGGGCGTCTGGGATCAGTGCGGGTGCGGGAGCGAGCTCGTGTTCACGACCACGAAGTCGCGGCCGGTGAGCCGGTCGAGCTCGTGGAGAGCGTCGTTATTCCAGCGCGGGTTGGGCGCGCCCGAGATGTACCACGGGGAGCCGTTGTCGGCGAGGATCATCCCGTAGCGCTTGAGCGCGGTCGCGACGACGCGAGCCTGGTAGGGGAGATTCGAGATGTTGACGCTGGTCTTCAGCCGCACGCGCAAGCCCATCGGGGGAGCAAACGACCCAGAGCAGCTGGCGGCGACGTGACGGGCGGGGTACACGTATCGCGCGCCGGTGCAAGGTGCTGTGAAGCGCAGCGCATGGTCGATCGCGCCGGTCCGGACCTGGCCGTAGATGGCGAGGCCGGGGAGGATCGGCAGCCCGGCGGCATCAGCCGACGTCCAGCCCGCGGGGCGCAGATGGTTTGAGCGCAGGTTGAAGATCGCTCCCGAGCCGGCGGTCCAGCGTGCCCCGTCGTCATGGGGATAGGCGGCGTAGAGCTCGTAGTCGGTACAGGTGTCACGGTTGACGACGATCACGTGCCGATCGCCAGTCGAGCGCGCGCCGCCTTCGATCGGTACCCCGCGCGGGAGGGGGTAAAGGTGTCCGTCTGACTCCGAGGCGTACTGGAAACGCACCGGGGCCTTCCGGGTGCGATTGGAGACCACCGCGTAGGGAATGCCGTTCGGCGCCCCGTTGTAGGTGGTGCCGAAGTCGGGATGCACGGGGTTGCCGGATCCGATCCGGGCGATGATCTGCGACGAGTCCTTGGCCACGGGAAGCCGGTCCACGCGCTGGTTCCACGGGTTATCGGCCGGGAAGACCGGACAGGTGGGAACGCCGGGAAGGGTGGGGGAGGCGTGGCTGGCGCGGGCGCGGACCACGAGTTGCCCGTTGGCCTGCGTAATGGCGATCCCGGCCGCGACCACCACGAGGGCGCAGGCGGCGAAGAAAAGCGAGACGCGGTGCACGGTCGGCAGAGGTCAGGCGACGACGAGCATCCCGCGCGGGATCGCCTCGAAGCGCGCCTCGTGGACCTCGCCGATGTAATCGCCGTCGACCTGGAGGGGGAGCGCCCGCTCGTCGCGGGTGATTACCTGGAGGCTGCCGAGCCCGCTGAAGTCGTGGACCCGGCGATGCCGGGCGACCCGGGCGCGTCTCGACAGGGCTCTCCAGGAGATCGTTGGGATGTCGATCACGGTCGCCCGCTCGAGCACGATGCCCGCGAGGTCCCCGCTCTCCAGCGTCGCGCCCTCGCCCATGTGGACAGGCCGGTTGCCGAAGTAGGTGTAGGGATCGGCGTTCTGCACGATGGCGGTCACGCCCGCAACGCGCTGTTCCCCGAGGTCGGCCTCGAGGCGGGGGGGACGCACGAGGTAATGGCGGTTGAAGGTCTGGATGGCATTCCAGGCGTAATACCACTCCCCGCCCCGGGCCTTGAGGCGGGGGTGGGCGTCGACGCGCTCGACGACGCTCGCGTCCAGCCCGACGCCGGCTGAGAACAGGAAGTAGCGGGCGTTGACCCGCCCGACGTCGACGCGGCGCGGGCGCCAGTCGGAGGCCAGGCCGAGAAGGTGCTCGGTGGCGTCGACGACGTCGGTCGGGATGCCGAGCATCCGGCAGTAGACGTTGGCGCGGCCGCCGGGGAGGCAGCACAAGGGCGTGTCGGATCCGATCAGGCCGTTGGCGGCCTCATTGACCGTCCCGTCGCCGCCGAAGGCGACGACGACGTCGTAACCCTCGCGCGCGGCCTCGCGGGTGAGCACGGTGGCGTGGTCCCGCGCCTCGGTGTCGACGGCATGGACCTCATAGCGGCCGCGCAGTGCATAGACCACGAGGTTCCTCAGGCGATCGGAGACCGTCGACGCATACGGATTGACGATCACGAGCATGCGTCGCCGCGGCTGCCCCTCTTGCTCGAGGGAGAGCAACGCCTCCAGGCGCGCCCGAGGATCGGTCGATGCGGTGGCCATCGCGCACACCTAGACACCGTGCACGTGGCGTCGTTACGCCGCGTTCGGTCGGGGCGGCTCTTGGCGCCCGTGGCCGCGGCGTCCTCCTGCTCTGCGCGCTGGGTTGCGGGAGCCCCGGCCGCGCGGCGGCCCGCGCGAGCAGAGCAGGAG
>JBAPXO010000793.1:0-2488 GCA_049284255.1 Solirubrobacteraceae bacterium
TTGCCGCCCGATGCCGTGTTTCACACGCCGGACGGCGTCAGCGACGAGGTCGCGAGCACGATTCCCGTAGCCGGCCTGACGGCTGCCGCCGCCCTTTCAGCGATCGGGGTGCGGTCCGGCGACACGGTCCTGATCGGTGGGGCCGCAGGCGGCGTGGGCGTCTTCGCCGTGCAGCTGGCGAAGCTGGCCGGCGCGCGGGCGATCGGGACCGCTTCAGAGAGCACCTTCGAGTTTCTACGACAGTTGGGTGCCGAGCCCGTCGAGTACGGTCCCGGACTCGCCGACCGGGTGCGGGCGCTGGTTCCGGACGGCGTGACCGCGGCGACGGACCTGTTCGGCACCGAAACCGCCGAGGCCGCTTTGGCGCTTGGCATCCCACCCGAGCGGATCTCCACGATCGCCGCAGGACCAAACCCTCCGGGCGGCGTGCGCGCAACCGGCGGTGCCGAGGCCGATCTGGAGGACATGGAACGGATCACCAACGCGATCCTCGGCGGCCAGATCACCGTGCCCATCGCCGCGACCTTCCCGATCGAGCAAGTCCGCGACGCCGTGGCACTCCAGGCCGGCCGCCACGTTCACGGCAAGGTCGTGATCACGCTCTGACTTCATCCCCGCAAGGCCTGCACGTCCCCAGTCCGGGCCGCGATAGGCCATGGTCGGCCCGCAGCTGGATCCGCGCCGGCCTGAGTCGCCAGAGCGTGTCCCGGGTAAACACATGGCATGACCGAAACCGACGAGGCGACTCGGTATCGCGAAGTCGCCCGACTCGGCGTGGGCGGCATGGCCAAGGTGGCGCTGGCCGAGGACACGGTGCTCGGGCGCTCGGTGGCGCTCAAGCGCATCCATGCGACGGGCGATCCGCAAGGGATGCTCAGGCTCAAGCGCGAGGCGATGGTGGGCGCATCCCTCAACCACCCGAACCTGGTCGCCGTGTACGACGTCAAGACCGAGGATGACGACGATGTGGTGATCGTCATGGAATATGTCCAGGGCCAGACCCTGGCCGATGTAATCCAATCTCGCGGCCCGCTCCCGGCAGAGCAGGCGCTACCGATCCTAAAGGGTGTGGCTGCGGCGCTCGATGCCATCCATGCTCGCGGAATCGTCCATCGCGACGTCAAGCCGGCCAACGTCCTCTTGGGCATTGAAGGTGCCGTGAAGCTGGCTGACCTGGGTATTGCAGACGTGGCTGACCGCACCCGGATCACAACTTCAGGCGCGGTCCTCGGCACCTTCAGCTACATGGCCCCGGAGCAGCTCGAAGGAGCTTCGCCGAAGCCGGCAATGGACATCTACGCGCTCGCCGCAGTTGCCTACGAAATGCTTAGCGGCGAGAAGGCTCGGCCGGAATCCAATCCCCTGGCACTTGCCCATGCGATCGCAACTCAGCCTCCCGCGGACCTGAGGCAGGCAAGACCGGACACCTCTCCCGCTTCCGCTTCCGTGCTCCAGCGCGGGATGTCCAAGGATCCAGCAAACCGCCCGGCCACTGCCGGCGAGCTAGTCGGCAGGCTCCAGGCAGCGCTCGCCCCCCCAGAGCCCACCCATCCAGAACCGAGGGTGGAGCCTCCTGCGAGGACGCGGGGGCCAGCGGCAGAACCGGCGGCGCCGGAGCCCCAGCGGGTGCGGCCGCGTACGGTGTCCGCGAAGCGCGAGGGGGTCCAGAAGCCGCCTGCCGCCCGGACGAAACGGCCGCCGCAGCCCCAGCCGGCCAGCAGGGAGCGAAGCACCTCCAGGCTCATCCCCGTGCTCGCTCTGATTGCCGCGGCGGCGGTCGCGGGCGTCGTCGTAGCGGTTCTCAGTACCGGCGGCAGTGGGAAGTCTCACGGTGCCGCGTCAGCGAGCGCCTCCTCTCGCACGACGAAGAAATCGACCTCGGCGACCAAATCGAGCGCCGGTACCAAGTCCGGCGCTGCGGCCGGTGGCTCCAGCGAGACCTCCACTAGTACGGCCAGCGGGAGCTCCGCCCCGGCCTCGCCCGGCACGGCCAGCGGCGGCTCCGTCGGGGCCTCGGCGAGCAGCGCGACAGGCGCGCTCAAGGGGTTCTACGAGGATGCCGCCGCGCATCAGTATGCGGCGGCCTGGGGATTGGCTGACCAGAACATGCGAAACCTGGTTGGCGGCTATGCCTCGTTCCAGAACACGATGAGCGCGGTGCGCTCAATAACGTTCCAGCGCGACCAGGTGCTCAACAGCAACGCGGATTCGGCCACGGTTGGTCTGCAGACCACCTCGGTCCAGACCGACCGAACGCAGCACTGCTCCGGTACCGCTCGCGCGGTCCGCAGCGGAGGGGCCTGGCTGGTCGACGGCATCTCGATCCACTGCTAGCGGTAGTGCGAGGAGTGCATGGCGGTCACCGCTGCCCATGTCCTCGTCCGCTTAGGTCGGTGGCCCGCGCATGGGCGGCCTGGCGGACCAGGTGGTCGCGCTCGGCCACGTCGGTGGCCCGGTGGGCGGCATCGGCGTACGCCGCGGCGGCGGC